>BNUV01000016.1 GCA_025997615.1 Spirochaetia bacterium | reverse complement strand
GTACTTTTTGACCGCCCCGGCTTTTTCCGTTCGGAACCTTTTCCCGGCGAAGGAAACGGCCTGCCCCTGGCTTTGGCCGCCCGGATCGTCAAACATCTGGGGGGCAGCATCTATGCCGAAAGACCGGCCCGCGGAAGCCTTTCGGCGGTGATCTGTTTTCCCCTTACCGGCTAAAAGGAATCGCCTTTTTCAGAACCCTTATGCCAAACAAAAGTGAAAGGATAAAATAAGCCATGGCGCAAAAAACCACCACAAAAATCACCTGGTAAAACGGACGGATACCAATGACCGCGATCAGGCGGCCTCCCCCCAAATTGCCGATGATGGCGGCGATTGAAGCCGCCGCTCCGTATACCGCCTGTGCCGTCGAGTTAAGCCCCGGCGGCGCCAGGGAATAAACATAATTTGCGGCGGCGCCGATCAACAAACCACCGCCGAGGCCGTGAAAGGTCTGGATAAAAAATATTTTAATCAGCGTGTCCGCCTGGGAATAGAGCAAGGCTTCAGTACCAAAAAAAAGGCAGGCGCTGGCAAGTACCAGCGGCAGGGGAAATTTTCGGCGCAGACGCCGCATAAGAAGAAGCATCGGTATTTCCAGCAGGGCCTTGTAACCGGCAAAAAGACCGAAAAGAGCCGTATCCCCGCCGACATCCGCTATCAAAAAAGGGACAAAAGACAGTGAAGAATTGACCGGTATTTGCAGGAATACCATAAATATCATGAAAGTACAAAGATAATAGTTTTTAAAAAGTCTGCCAAAACCCATCTGCCTGAAGGACAAACTTTTGCGGGGGCCCGGCACATCCGGCTCTTTCATCCGCCCCATAATGATAAGGAGAGGTATGAATGTAAGCCCATACAGATAAAAGGATATTTCCACGCCGATCCGGGGCAAAAATGCGCTCAGGGCAATACTCATAATTGCAAAACTGACAGAACCCCAAAGCCGCACATGCCCATAGTCCACCCGGTCCAAATCGGACCGCTGTACAACAAAAGCATCAAGCAGGGAACTGGCCGGATTCCGGAAAAAAGTTATTATCGGAATTACCAGGAACATCAGCATGACAGGGCCCGCCTGGATCCGTGAAGAAGCGGGAATGAAGGCCCACAGTACAATGGCGATACCCATGCAAAAAACAAACACCTTTCGGATAGACCGGATCTTATCGGCCATCATGCCCCAAAAAGGCGTTGCAAGAATCGTAATAAAAGAATTCACCGCATTGATGAACCCCACCTGGGCCGCGACGAACCCCTGCTTCTGGAGGAAAACGGTCAGGTAATTTCCCGCCGCCGTGGCGAACCAAAACATGAATTCAACGGAAGACAAAGTCCAATACGGCCGGGGAATGTTCCGCAGCCAGGTTGTTACGGGGACTTTCAAGTCACAGCTCCGCAGCCTGCCGGCTCCGGAAAGTTCACTTCCCCTCTCCGAAGAGGCGGCTCACCTCTCCGTCCAGCAATGCCAGCTCCTCCGCGTTCAACTGCCAATCCGCCGCCCCGCAATTTTCCCGGGCGTGTTTATCCGTCCGTACACCAACTAAAGCGGTAAGGACAAAATCTTTTTGCGTCACCCAGTTGATGGCGATCTGGGACAGGGGAACTTTTCGGGCCTCCGCAATCTTGTCCATTACCGACAGGAGCTGCATAACCCTGGAAAATTTCGGCTCCTGGAAATAATCATAAAAACCATTTCTCACATCCCCCTCTCCAAAGGTGGTAAGTGAACGGATTCCCCCGCCCAGAATACCCGCTCCGAGAGATGCGTAGGTCATACTGGAAATACCTTTTTTGTGACACCAGAGGATGATGTCATGAGCTTTCTGTTCGACCATAGAAAAAGGCGGCTGGATCACCGCAATTTCGGCATATTTTGCGGCTTCTTCCGTCTCCTGAATAGAAAAATTGGACAGCCCAATATGACGAATCTTCCCCTGTTTCTTCAGGATATTCATGGCATCCATAGTTTCTTCAATGGGAGTGTTCACATCCGGCCAATGGACAAAAAGAACATCGATATAATCCGTTCCAAGCCGGCGCAGGGAATCTTCACAGCCGGAAAAAACCTCCTGCCGGGTTGCCACTTTGTTGTTGGTTCCTGCGGGGGCATCAAGCTTAATACCGCACTTGGTCGAAATAATGAGCTTATCCCTTCTCCCCTTCACGGTTTCGGCCGTCACCTCTTCGGCAGAACCGTTCCCGTAAATCGGAGCGGTATCGATCAGGTTAACCCCCAGATCCATCATGGTCCGCATGGCGGAGATAGAAGATGCCTTGTCGGCGCCGCCCCATCCTCTTCCGCCAACACCCCATGTTCCTATCGCCACTTCAGATACGGAAAGCCCGGTCTTCCCCAATGGTTTGTAACGCATATCAATATCTCCTTGCTGCCTCTTAAGAGACGATTTCCAATTGATTAGGTTCTTCGAGGATCTGGAACATCATATCATTGTGGTAGGTCCGCTGGGGCAGCAAACAGAGAACATGGGCCTCCTGGGCATTCACCGGAAACTGCCGCCCGTGGAGGACAAGAGGTTCCATCTTTACAAAAGTACCTTTGGGTACGAGAAAAGCTTCTATGGTATCCGGGCTCAGCACACCGCGAACAACTTTTCCCACATAGATAATCACATCGTCATCCAGGGGCAAAAGCCCTTCACAGGTGTATTGATGCGCCTCAATAAAACCGATGATATTTTTTTCTTCTTTTGTTACATGACACACCGAAACACCAGGCAGTGTGGTGGTTCCGAAATTCAGGGAAATAATATCCGCAAAAAAACCTGCCTTGTTTATTGATGCCGCCGCAAGCCCTTCGTTATCCAAAAGATTTTGAAAAGAGCCGTATTGCCGGAATGTTTCGTAACTCAGCTTTTGTACTTTGATCGTTTTCATATTCTTGTATCTCCTTTAAAACTCAGCTTGAAAGAAAACTTTTCCGGTAATACTCCAGCCGTTTTTCACTCTCCCCGGTGGAGATGGTCCCATCTTTCAGGAATTGTTCCAGGGTTTCCCGGTTTGGAAGCCCCGTTCTGCCCCCCACGTACATACACTTGAGGGATGAAACAGCGCTGGCATAACGGGCACATTCCTCGTGGGGCAGCCCTTCCAGCATGGCGGCGATGTAGGCGCCGTGAAAAACATCCCCTGCGCCGGTGGTATCCTTAACCGGAGTATCAAAGGTGGGGACATCGTAAAATTTTCCCTCCACAAGCCCCACGCAGCCTTTGGATCCCCGGGTTATCCAGACAACGGCGGGCCCCATGTCATGAAGCTTCCGGCAGTTGCCTTCCAGGTCATCCTCGTGCCCTTCAAACATCCCGGCATAAAACATTTCGGAACCGATAAAAACATCGATGTAGGGGATAATATCCACCCGGTCAAGGGTATAGCCGCCGGCGTCGATGCTTACCGTAATACCCTTTTCCCGGGCAAACTTGGCCGCCGCCATAGATTCAGGCGTCCCCGTCTCCAGATGCAAAATTTTGGCGGAGGCAATATAATCATAATCAAGATCCTCCGGCTCCAGCTTCGCCATATTTCCCCGTTTGATAAGAAACATCCGGGTACCCAGCTCAACTTCGGATACGGAGATACAATAGGGGCTGGACGTATCCGGCCCCCCGCGCAGAATATGGGAAGTATCAACACCGTTGAAGATAAAATCTTTTATAACAAAGTCCCCGGTAGCGTCGCCGCCGACTTTGGCCAACATTCCGGCCTTTGCACCGAGCCGGGCCGCAGCGGCTATGGCTGATGCCACGTTCCCGCCCCCCTGATGAAAAACTTCATCAGCCATCACCGCGCTATTTCCACTGGGAACCCGGGGCACATTGACCAACAGATCCATGACCGGTGTTCCCAGTCCTACCACATCAACCATGATTTATCATTCTCCCATTGACAAAAAATGTCAACTGAAGGTCTTAAACTGGGGCAGCCATTGTTTCTCCGCCTCAAACATTTTGCCCACCATCTCCTTGATCTCCTGCATGGAGCAGACCGCGGAGGTCAGGGGATCGTAGAGGCAGGCATGGAAAATCTTCCGGGGATCCCCCTCAAGGCATCCTTCCACCGCCAGTTCTTCGCAGCGGGCGCTGGTATTGATCAGCACCGCCAATTGGGCCGGCAGGGGGCCCACATGGACCGGCGCTAAACCGGCCTTGTTGGCAAAAACCGGTACTTCCACGCAGCAGCCTTCGGGCAGATTGTCGATAAGACCAAAGTTGCGTACGTTTCCGTTAAATTCAAATACGGTCTGGTCTCCAAAAATACCGTTGAAAATATAAGAGGCAAATTCATGGCCCCGGGAAAGGTCTATGTTCCCGGCGATCCACTTATTGAATTCTTCCCGGCGGTGATCATCATGGGCTGTTGCGCCCTGGCTCTGCATAATTGTCCACCGGTCATGACCGGGATTCCAGCCGGTACCGTGGGTGCAGTATTTTTCCAGCAGATCCTTCCGTTTGCGGAACCATGCATTGTACTCGCTGTTATGCCCGGAAGATTCGGTCACATAATAATCAAGGTGAAGGAACATCTCGTTACGGACCTGTTCCTCGTTGTATATCTCCGGCTTCTTCATCAGTTCCTTCAACGCCGGATAGGCATCTTTGCCATTCCAGAGGTACTTCAAATAGAAAGCCTGATGATTGATCCCTGCGCAGAGGTAATCCACATCTTTCATGTCAGCGCCCAGCCAGCCGGCCAGCATTTCCGCCGTTCCCTGCACACTATGACAAAGACCGGTAAGGCGAACCGTCGATACGGTTTGCATGGTCCGGCAAAGCATGGCCATGGGGTTTGTATAGTTAAGGAAAATGGCGTTGGGGCAGTACTTTTCGATATCCTTTAATATTTCAAACATTACCGGCCAGGTCCGCAGATAGCGGAAAATCCCCGAAGGGCCCCGGGTATCGCCAATGTTGACGGAGATATTGTAACTGGTGGGAATACCGATATCCGCCTCGACAGCTTTTGCGCCGCCATAGGCAATGGTACAGAGGACCCCGTCCGCCCCTTCGAGAGCCTCGGCCCGGTTGGAAGTGGCGATGACCTTGGCGGGGTACTTTCCCAGCTCCACGATCTTGTCCACCGCCGCTTTTGCCAGAGCCAGATTATCCTGATCGATATCTACCAGTACCAGGTTTGCATCCGCAAAAGCGGGAAAGGTAAGAATATCCCGGCAGAGGTTTCTGGTGAACACCTGACTGCCGGCGCCGATAAATACAATTTTCTTGGACATCTTTTACTCCTTAATAATTCTTCGCAATTTATTTTTGCGGCGTAAGATGCAGGACAAACCCGCCGTTTACGCTTAAAGGTATAGAAAAATCATCCCCAAATTTAACGGGGAACTTATCCGTTCTAACCGCATGAAGATCGTGCTGATGGGCGCATTTGCGGGAAAAAGACGCCATCATCTCCGCGCAGAGTTTTTCATCCGGCGGCGGCAGCGCTCCCACGGCGTGATCAAAAGTACGATCCGCAGACAGATCATCCGCATAAAGCTCCGCCTGGTAATCAAACCTTCTGTTCAGGAAATCAAACTTAAGCTGGGCGTTCCGGGGCCGCCGGGCGCAGATCCCCGCGATGTACCAGTCGTCGCCCTTCCGCCGGGCCATGGTGATAAAACTGGCCGGCATACCTTCCAGCACGATGGTCTCATCCCAGGAGGCCGGCACCTTTGAAAGGAAAGGCCGGCAGGGATGCTCCAGCACGATCTCCGGCTTTTCCGCAATATGCATGGCATAACTGGTAAAGATCACCGTAAGGGCCGTCTGGTGGACATCGGTGGTACCGGTGAGGTAGGACTTGTAGATAACCGGGGTATAATCCATGGGCCCCACGGCATTGCGGGTAAAAGGCAGGGTGCAATTATGCGCCGCATCCGGGCCGCCGGGGAGGTAGGTGGAGAAATTCTGCAGATACTCGCCCCCCATCACCCCTTCGTAAGTCAACACATGGGGCCATACCCGGCTGCTCCCCGTCGGTTTGGAACAGCCGTGGAAGTTCAGCATGAGCCGGTACTTGTCCGCCAGCTCCGCCAGCATTTTATATTGAAGAATCCGGGTCTGACAGTCTGATTCAAAAAAATCGATCTTGATCCCCGCCACACCCCAGGAAGCCCAGAGCTTCAGCTTTTCCTCGGCCTCGTTGGGGTCCCGCACTGCGGCGCTGTGTTCCCAGATCCAAATCCCCACCTTCTTTTTTTGGGCATAGGCAACCAGTTCCGGAATATCGGTTTTTCCCGGCCACCCGCCGTCAACCAGCGAATATTCATATCCCATGGCGGCGGCATAATCAACATATTCCCGCATCCGCTTGGGATCCCCTGCGGAATAGTTTTCCACCATCCAGCTCCAGGCCAGTTTCCCCGGTTTGATGTAATCTTCGTTTTTAACGATGGATGGCGGGTTTAGATTTTCCAGCAGATTGGAAGCTACGATATTGTTCAGACTGCCGGTAATTGCCGCCCGCCAGGGGGTAGAAAAGGGCAGCTCCCCAACGATGTTGGTAAGCTGATCCGGCGCACGGTGTACCACAAGCAGGGAAGGATCTTCCCTGGACGAAAGAAGAATTCCGCCGCCGTAGCCGTTGGAGTACACCGGCGCCTCCGCATAAAGGGCCCAGTACCCGCCGCCCAGGCTCGCCAGGGCGGGGAAGGCATAGGGATTCTGCCAAAGATCCTCCCGGGCCACCGGGTGATAGTGATCTTCGTAAGAAAAAAGGTGCTTTTGGGCATAAAGATCGATGGCCGATTCAGGCAGCCCAAAGCCGGTAACTTCCCTGGCAATTTCAACTTTTCCGGCCCCGGTAAGGGTTAGCCGTACCGCGCCGCCGTCGTCGTAGGCCCGGGCCTCGGCAACCAGTTCTTTTCCGTCCTTTTCAAAAGTCAGGGCGATGCAATGGGCATGATCCGTGCAGTCCGCCTTTTTAAAGGCGGGAATCCGGTAGGTATAATTTATCATCGTCCGGGCCTCGCCTTTTAGCCGGAGGCCGGAGGTAAAATCTACGCTATCCGTAATAAGTCCCAGGGGGGAGCGGGCCACCGCCTCATGACCATCGACATCGGTTTTATAGGCGAGACACCCGTTTTCAAGGTACAGGGTAACCGTTACACGTTTGTTCGGCGAATTCAGCTTAAATACGGGCATCTCTCCCTCCTTTTATAAAGCGCCCATCTTCCGGGCAGAGTCGATATACTGCTTGGTCCACTCGGCTTCCAGGGACGCAATACCCTTCTGCTCCCACTGGGCCAGGAGGGCCTGCACAAGGCCGGGGATCTTGTTCTGATCCGGTTCCCTGATGATCGTGAAGAGCTGGGCCTTCATGTTAGCGTCAAGTTCCGCAGCAAGAATACCTTCGGTGGAGAGGGGATCAACAACGATAGTGTTCTGTATAGAAGCGTCGAAGGCGTACTTATGGGCAGTGGCCCTGTCTTGCCGGCGATCCGGCGATTCCTGGGTACGTTCCCAGTTGTACTTCTGGTTCATCATGATGTCCAGAACACGGACACCGGCTTCAAAGGCAAAACCATCCCAGTCAGCCAGTTTGGCGGTGTAGGCCTCGGGGTAAAGGCGGGGCTCCCCATTTTCAAAAAACATGGTCTTTCCCTCGATACCGTAAAAGTCCAGTGTTTCGCCTTCGGGACTAAGGAAGAAGTTGATAAACTTGATGGCGGCATCAGGATTCTTGGCATTTTTTGTCACCACTACACCCTGGTCGGCCAGTTTGGTGTACCTGCCGTGGTACTGCTGAACGCCGGGAGTTCCCTGGGGCGCCGGAGCCGAATAGAAGTACATATTGGGATCTTTCTGGGACATGGCGGAGTTCGGCGTCCAAAGGTTCCAGAGCCAGTCGAAAATAACCGCGTGTTTCTGCTGGTTGTAAGCCTCGGTCTGGATGGTACCGTTGTAGGTCAGCGACTCGGGGTCAAGAACGCCGTCTTTAAAGGCCCTGCTGAGCCACTGGAGCATTTTTACGGTGGCGTTATTCCGGAGCATGAGCTTGACTTTCTGGTCCGCCGGATCAAAGTAGTAGTATTTATATATCTGGGCGCCCCAGAGGTTAGCTATATAACCCGGGTAGTTGTTATCCTCGCCCATGCTTAAAGCCCAGAGCTTGGCGCCGAAGGGGGATTGGAGATTTGCATCTCTGACCTTGAGCAAATAGGAATAAACCTGATCCATGGTATCAAGGGGCGGTTTGCCAAGCTGGTTATAAATATCATTCCTCACATTCATACTCTGACCAACGCTGCCGAAACCATCATCGGAGAACCAGTTGGGGGCCATGTAGAGCTTGCCGTCGGCGCTCTTTTGCGCATTGAATACATCCGCATAAATATAATTCCCATTGGTGATATCCGGGTACCCGTATTTGTCCGCCAGTTCATTAAGGGAATACAGTGCGCCGGCGGTGATGTACGAGTTGTAGATGGGGCCTATGCTCATGTGCATCATTTCAGGATAGTCCTTGGAGGCAAGCCATACATTGGCGAGCTGGTTGGCATCCCCCGGCGATGCGGAAAGCTTCAGCCTTACACCGGTTCTTTCCTCCATTTTGGCGGTAACAGGGTCAGCTCCCCAGGTGGGGGCTTTCCAGCCCGGGCTCATGTAAACAAATTCGATCTCCACCGGACCGGTACTGCCGGAAGCGGTCCCGCTCTTCTTGCCACATCCGGTGAGGGCCAACCCAAGGGCCAACACCAGGAGCACGACGATAGACACTTTTGCCTTCAACATTTTTTCCTCCATTAAGAAAAATAATATATAAACTCGTTTTAAAGAGTTTTATCCCTTGAGAGCTCCAATCATGACGCCTTTAATAAAATGCTTCTGGAAAATAGCATATATAAAGATGATGGGAATCGTTGTTATCATAACGGTGGCAGCCCGCAGGGTAACCACGTTAACCCTGAGCCGTTCCAGCAATTGGGATTCGGCAGCGCTTTCGGCCCGCATGGAGGCCACCGCTATTACCCGGTAAAGGTAGGTCTGCACCGGCTGGAGATCGGCCCGCCTGGTTACAAACATAAAAGCATCGTACCAGGCATTCCACTGGTATACCGCGCTGAATATGCAGATAGTCGAGATAATGGGCATGGAAACAGGCACAATTATGCTGATAAAGGTATGCAGAGTTGACGCTCCGTCAAGCATGGCGGATTCTTCAAGGTCAGGGGGAATCTGCTCGAAATAGGTCTTCATCAAAAGCATATACCAGACTGAAACCGCCGAAGGCAAAATGTACACAAGAAAGTTATTCAAAAGGCGGAAATCTTTGTAGAGCATATAAGTAGGCACCAGGCCGGGGTTAAAGATCATGCAGAAAATGCAGATGCCTATATAGGCTTTCCTCCCGGCGAGGCGCTTTTTGGACAGGGCGTAGGCGAGGATGCCCGTGAAGAACAGGGTAAGGATTGTTCCCGAAACCGTCCGCCCTATTGTTATGACATAACCGTTGATAATTTCCTTGTCCTTAAAAACCTGCTGATAATTTTTAAGAGACCAGACCCTGGGCAGGACATATATCTGGCCGCGGTTCGCATCAAGCCCGTCGTTAAAAGACAGGGCCAGGGTATTGAGGAAGGGGTAAAGGGTCATGATACAAATGATGACCATGAGAATCCCATTGAAAGTTCTGAAAATTCTTTCGCCCCGGGTATCGCCGACTTTCATGCCCATCATTACTCCTTAAAAGAAGCCCATCTCAAACCGGGATGCCAGTTTGTTGGCGCCAAAAACCAGACAGAAACCGACGACGCTCTTAAAAAGACCCACGGCGGTCGCATAGCCAAACCGGCCCTGCTGGAGGCCCACGTCGTATACAAAAATATCCAGAATATTAGCCACGTCATGGGTGATTGGATTCCTGAATACCAGAATCTGATCGAAACCGGCGTCCAAAATAGAACCGCAGCGGAGTATGAACATGATAATAATTGTAGGTATGATGAGGGGAATCGTAATTGCAAGGACCTGGCGGAATTTACTGGCCCCGTCGACCCGGGCGGCTTCGTAGAGCTGTTCGTCTATGCCCGCAATAGCCGCGGTGTAAATAATGGCCCCCCAGCCCGCATCTTTCCACACCGCCGAAACAACCATGAGGGGCTTAAAAAGCGCCGGTGTGCCCAAATAGCTAATCGGCTCCTTTATCAACTTGAAGGACAGGAGGATGTCATTGAGCAGACCGCCCTGAAACGCCAGAATACCGTTCAGAACACCGAACACCACAACCCAGGACAGAAAGTAGGGCAAATACGATATGCCCTGGATAAGCGCCTTGGTCTTCTGGAGGCGGATCTCGTTGAGCAGCAGGGCGAAAACAATAGGCAGGGGAAATCCGATGGCAAGGTGGGCCAGGCTCAGGGTGATGGTATTCCGCATGACCATGCCAAAGTCGCCGGACAGGAAAAAATTTCTAAAATGCTTAAGGCCTACCCAGGGCGATTTCTGGATGGTAAAGCCCGGAAGAAGCTCCTTAAAGGCAAGCTGCAAGCCATATATGGGAACTATCCTGAAAAAAACAATAAAAGCCAAACCGATAAGGGCCATCATCTGAAGACTGCCCTGTTTTCTGAAGATCAATACCAGCTTTTTCATGGCACCTCTTTGTCATGATATAACCCTTTTTAGCAGTTGTCAAGAAAATTTAACAAAAAACTAACAAAAATTTAACAAAAAAATTAAAACAAATTCTTCCCGGCATTAAAAACCCGGGTCAGGTGCCGTTCACGGTTGGCGTCCCGTGAAGGACCTTCCCGGCTGGTGGCCTCCAGAAGGATCATCTCCTTGCTGCGCACCCGGTTGAAAAAACGGTCCTTCAGCATCACCTTTTTCATCGCATCCAAAAGCCCTGTTTCGGCAAAGTATTCCATGGTGTTTCCTGCGGCGCAGATCGCCAGGCCTTTTTCCAATTGCTTCATGGCGCCGCCGTTGGCTCCCGCCTCCGTGCTGCCGGCGGTATTACCGTAGGCAAAGCCAAAGGTCCAGACCCGGTCAAACCAGCCCTTGAGTTTTGCCGGAGCGTCGGACCAAAAAACAGGGTAGATAAAAACCAGGGCATCGCACTGGCCGATCTTTTCCTGCTCCGCCGCCACATCGGCCGGTACCGGCAGATCCCTGCGGTAAAAAGCTTCACGGTGGTATTCATCATCACTCATATCGGTTTTGAAATTCATCCGGTACAAATCGGAAAGAATATAACCGTGGCCGGCGCTCTCCAGCCCCTTGATAAAAGTGTCCCGGACTTCGCAGGTAAAAGAATCTTCGCTGGGATGGGCATAAACGATAAAGGCTTTTTTCATGGTGATACAAAAAATATCAGAAACCCCGGTGGTGATCAATATTGAAATTCGCAACATTGACAGAGCCGTTATCTATCTATAAACTGGCTTTATGGAATTTTTATTGGAAGGGTTTCTCGCCCTGGGCTGGAAACAGGTGATAATGTACGGCATCGGCGTTGTTCTTATTTACCTGGCCATTGCCAAAGAATACGAACCGGCCCTGCTTTTGCCCATGGGTTTTGGGGCCATTTTGGTGAACCTGCCCCTGTCGGGCGTACTTAACCAGGTCATGCCCGGTGTAGGCGAAACCCACGGCGTTATCCAGTGGCTTTTTGAAAAAGGCATAAGTTCTTCCGAAGTAATGCCCCTGCTGCTTTTTATCGGCATAGGCGCCATGATAGATTTTTCGCCCCTTTTGTCCCGGCCGGTTTATTTTCTTTTCGGGGCCTCCGCGCATTTTGGTATTTTTGCGGTCATCACCCTTTCCTGTCTTTTTGGTTTCAGTTTGAAGGACGCCGCCGCTATCGGCATCATAGGCGCTGCGGACGGGCCCACCACCATTCTGGTTTCCCAGGTTTTACATTCCACCTACCTGGGGCCCATTGCGGTGGCCGCTTATTCGTATATGTCGCTGGTACCCATTATTCAGCCCTTTGCGATAAAACTTGTCACCACTAAAAAAGAACGGATGATACGGATGGAGCCCGTGGCGGGTACGGAAATTCCCCGCATATTAAAGATCATCTTCCCGATTATCGTAACGGTTATCGTTGGTTTTATTTCCCCCCAGGCGGTGGCCCTGATTGGATTTTTGATGTTCGGTAACCTTATCCGTGAATGTGGTGTGCTGGAATCCCTTTCCGAAGCGGCCCAAAAAAATCTCACCAATT
This sequence comes from Spirochaetia bacterium, assembly GCA_025997615.1. Lineage (GTDB taxonomy): Bacteria > Spirochaetota > Spirochaetia > Treponematales > Breznakiellaceae > BNUV01. The sequence continues at coordinate 40,198 of BNUV01000016.1, read as the reverse complement.
TGATCACCCTTTTACTTGGCATAACGATTGCCTTTACCCTCAAGGCCGATGAATTCCTCACCGTGGATACCATCAAGATTCTGGCCCTGGGCCTCGTGGCGTTTATTCTCGATACCGTGGGCGGCGTTCTGTTCACCAAATTCCTCAATATTTTCCTCAAGAAAAAAATCAACCCCATGATCGGCGCCGCCGGCATTTCCGCTTTTCCCATGTCTTCCCGGGTCATCCAAAAAATGGCCCTGAAGGAAGATCCCACCAATATCTTTTTGATGCACGCCGTGAGCGCCAATGTCTCGGGGCAGATAGCCTCGGTGGCGGCCAGCGGTTTGGTGCTCAGCCTGATAATGAAATATCTGTAAGGACAAAAAAATGACCGAAGAAGTAACAAAAAATGTAATGGCGTCGCTGGATATGATGTGGAAGGGAATGTTGGGGCTCTTTATTGTCTGCAGCGTCGTGGCAATTGTAATGGCCATCATTTCAAAATTTACCAAGGGCAAAAAATCATAAATGGCATGAACGGGCATCCGCAAAAGAAATATTTACCCCTGTGTTTTTTGCTCGTTTTTTTGTTGTTCAGTGTAAAAGAAATTTTTGCCCGGGATGTGGAAATTACCGTCAGTGACGGTGAGCTGGAAATTCCGCTGGAAGGCGCCCTTATCAGGTCCTGGGACGGGAAAGAGTACACCTGTGATGAAGATGGCAAAGCTCTGGTGAGCGTTCCCGACGACCGGCAGGTGGTGATCCGCATCGCCTATCCGGGTTATGAAAACGGCCGCCTTGTAATTCCGGTAAGCGGAGGATCTTTTTCCCTATCTTTACATTTAAGCGGCATTATGGAAAACCGCGAGCTGGTTATCGAAGCCCGGCGGCCGGATACCAGTGAAACAAAAAGCGGCCGCAGTGTCGCCATTTCCGGGGAAACATTGAGCCGCACCGCGGAAATCGGCTTCATCGAAGATGTGATGACCTCGATAAAACTTCTTCCCGGCGTCGGCTATTCGGGAATGTTCGACGCCATGCCATCGATCCGCGGGGGCGATCCGGGGGATCTTACGGCGGCGATGGACGGGTTTTACATCGAACAGCCGTATCACTGGGGCGGAGCTTTTTCCATCTTTGTCCCCCAAATGGTGGAAAGCGCGCGGCTCTCCCACGGTATTTTTTCCAGCCGTTACGGCCATACTATTTCCGGCCTCCTGGAAATTGCCACCAAGCGGCCCTCCCCCACCGAGTCGCAGCTTGATATCGGCATTGGTACCAGCGAAACAAACCTGGGCCTCTCGTTTCCGCTCTACGGCAAGGGTGGAATTTTTGCCATGGGAAAAGTTACCTATTGGGATCCTTTTATTTGGGCCGTGCAGCAGCTTTCCAAAGCGGTCCCGGAAATTGACATCATCAATTCAATTACCACCGCCCCTTATATCAGGGATTTTGCCATCACCGGAAATTATCGTTTCACCCGGAATCTGGAAACAACCGCCACCCTGTTTTTTGGCAGCGACGGCGTTGGGGCGAAGTACAACAATATATTCGATACTGAAGACCGGAAACGGAATGTAGATCTGGATTTTGACTGGCTGAACTACACCGCCTTTGCAGTGGCCGGCCTTATCTGGAACCCGCACCGTGATATGGTTTTTAAGGCAAACGCCGGAGTGGGCTTATATGAATCCGATATGATAGCTGATATTGCCATGGAACAAACTCCGCTGTCCTTCGAAGCAGCGTCGGATCCACGCCTTATACTGAATAGTAAAATTGATGCCAATATTATTGATACCACCGTTAATTATCAGGCCCGTGCCGATCTGGATTGGGACCTAAGTAATGGTTTTATTTTTGCGGCGGGGGTACACGAATTATATGCCCAATGGATAAAGGCAGAAGATATGAAAAGCTCTATTAAAGTGAACGATCCCACTTCGGATCGGTATGTGCCGGGCGGGTATTCTCTGGATATATTAAATCAGGGGCTTTCCACATCGGCTTATACGCTGGTGGAATACCAAAGCCCCGATAAAAAATTCGGCGCGGAACTGGGCCTGCGGGCGGATCATTTTTATTTTATCGCAAAAGATTTTACCCTTCAAACATGGCCGGTTCTTAACCCCCGGCTCAACCTCGATTTTAATGTGCTAAAGGATTATAAATTTATTGATTCCCTGGATTTAACGGTGGGAACCGGACTTTTTTCGTCCATGAACGATGCTATTTCCTCGATAGATATAAGTAATGATCTTGATGATTTTGATTTAAAACCAAACCGTTCGTGGACATCCCTCCTGGGCGTTAAAATTGATTTTGCCGAAAAATTCAGTTTCAATATTGAAGGATATTACAAACACGTTTTTGACCGAGCCTATACGAGGACCAATCGTTATGAAGAACTTGCGGGGGATGGAACAAAAACGGCTACGGATATAATCGATTATTTGTTTAACGGCACCGGCAGAATTATAGGTTTTGATTTTATGCTGCAAAAAATGGAATCCCGTTTTTGGGACGGCTGGCTGACCTATTCATTCACCTGGGCGCAGTACCGGGATCCTGACGCAGTGCCCGACCCCATACCCCCCAATGCCGACGCTGACAGATACGCCGGTACCGGCAATGATTGGTATTATCCCTCGTTTCACCGGTATCATAACATCAACCTGATCCTGAATTTCAAACCTTCAAAATCCTTTAATATAGGAACACGTTTTGGTTTTGCCAGCGGCAAGCCGGGTAATGATGATAACACCGAACGCACCGGTTTTTCCTGGCCGATAGATATAAAATTTACCTGGTTCCGTTTCAACCCCGGGCGCAAAACCCACACCGAAGTATATCTGGGTATAGAGAATCTGCAATCCCTCGTTTACGATGCTATCTGGATCGCAGAAGTCAGCAGGTATGGCGAAAGCGATGCATCACTTAGCTCCATGGACGAGTACACTCCGGTATACGAAATACCCGTCCCCATGATCTCCTTCGGGTTTAAGTGGAGGTATTAGCTTAGCATCACATACGTCATTGTTTTGTGGTTCCAAAGTCTCATTCATCATCAAAAATGGACAGCCTGGTATTGGCTTTTATAAGGTCGTCTAAGGCGCGCAGTATGTGTTTTTTAATTGAGTCGGGAAGGCCCTCCACAATGTTGAGGCGTTTTGCCCACCTTCGGGGAAGCGTAACAGCGGCGGGTTTTTCCAGACCAAGGATTTCCCCCGCGGAAACCTGAAGGATCCCGCAGAGCTGTATCAGGATGCTGTCGGTAAGGTGCGACCTCCCGGTTTCGTAGGTTGTAACCGCCGCCCTGGTGATATTAAGCCGTTTCGCCAGCGCCGCCTGCGTAATCCCCCTTTTTTTGCGTATATTCTGCAGGTTTTTCCCTATGGAAACCTGCCTTGCGTTATCCCCGGACTGCTTTTTTGAACCATCCATATATTTAGTATAAAATGGGGTTCCCTTAATGATGGTGACAATAACAAACTAAATAATGGTATATTTTTCGATTTTTTATTCGTTTTTAAGATTAACTCATCTATAATTAACCCATATAGTCGATTTTTTTACATATTTCGCAAATTTCTCAAAAATTACCGTTGACAAATGTTGTCAAACATTGCATTATGGAAACCTAAAATGATACTGGACATAACATTTTGGCAGGGAATAGGAGAATAGACGGGCTGATTGAGGGCAATTCGTCTACTTTTTTATACACTTTGCCTGGATTTTATGGTGTCCTGTGTCGAACAACGGCCCGTAGGGGTTGTTAAAGTCGGAACCACAAATAATGTAAGGAGTTTTCTATGAAAATCAAAATGTCTTTTTTAGTATTATTTGTCCTCATTGCCTTTGCCGCTCTAGTGTCTACCGGTTGTATCACTACACAAACTACACAAACCAAAGGGGAAAATCAGGGGAATTTTGGCGAGCATATCCGCACCCCTGTAAAAGATTTTCAATCTCTGGGGCTTATATTTACCGAAACCCGGCTTGGGGCCATCGGTGGCGGGAGTGATGAAGGCCAGATATTCACCTATCAGGCATTGCTGAAAGAAGCGCAAACGCTTGGGGCGGACGCTATTATCAATGTGGTAATTGATAAAAAGACTCGAGTTACTGCGGTTTCCGACAGCCCTATTATAACATGGTACGGTTCGGCCCTTGCCATTAAATATACATCCACATTAACGGAAACCAAAAGTGTAACGGTATCAGCCGACGGTGGCACAGCCACTACCACCGTAACGACATCGGTATATTTTAACGACGGCGGTGCGGCGGCGGCGAAGCCACCTGTTGCAGAGCAAGTGTCCGCAACGCCTGCGCCCGTACCGGCAAAAGGCATAAGGCAGTAAACCGCCTTCAATTTGTGAAAGGAGCGTAATATGAAGAAGCGTATTTTTCTTGTTTTGGTGTTTGCGGCCCTTACCGGGGGCGGCCTTTTTGCACAGAACCATTTTATTTCCGCTGAAATAAGCTTTATCGGCGTCGGCGGCAGGTATGAATATGTGATTACCCCCTACCTTACCGTCGGCGCCTATGTTTACTATAACTTTATGCCTACGCCTTTTTTGCCTGAAGATTATAGCTCGGAACATAGCATTTTCGCAGCAGGCATAGCCGGGCGATGGTATCCGGCCGGCCGGAGGTTTTTTTTCGAAATTGATTTAGGATTTAGTGAGTTTATGAGCACTCGCTTGGTTGAAATCTGGTATGGTTACAATTTGTATGATTCGTATCTGGTGCACGATATATACTCCGGTTTTTGTATTAGTCCCGGCTTTGGCTGGACGATTGACGTCGGTAAACCCGGCGGCTTCTTTATATCACCGGGCGCAAAATTTCCTTTTACCTTCTCAGACTCTGATAAAGGTCCCTTTGATGATGGTGTAATGCCTTCCGTTGTTGTGTACTTCGGCCTTGGTTATGCCTTTTAAGGACGATAGCGCGGAGTGTCTATTGCCAAACTTCCGGCGGAAAAAATGGAGGGTGGGATCGCAGGAGTGCCTGGAACACGCAAAGGTGACTGACACCAGAGTTTTGTCCTGCCCTTCGTAACCGCTAATCCCCCCCTTACCGGGGGGAGGAGACAAGCCACTCGGCGGCTCGGCCTACTGGCCCGGTCTGCCGAAAGGCAGAAAAGCATATACAGTCCTGTTGAGACTGTCGGAAAACCCTTTCATGCAAAATTTCACCCTCATTCATGCCCTAAAACTACTGTAAAACACTCATTTAGAGACATATTTTTTATGCAAAATGACTTTTCCGACAGCCTCGTTATGCACAGTTTTTTGCTTCTATTCTTTGCTATCATCAGCCGGAGCATATTTACCATTTAAATAATACAAACAGCATATTCCCAATTCAATTGCGATATTTAAATTATTGTGCATATGCGGATATGCTTCTCTTATTTCCCAACGTACTTCTTTACCTACAATATATTTCAAATATCCCAATGTACCATCCAGTTTATTTTTTAAGTCATTTTTTACAAAATCATTTATTTTTTCCGATTCATTTTTATATTTTCCATTGGAATCATATAATATTTTTGATTCCATTACTGAAAATTTTCTTGGTTCATTAAATTCTTTAAATTTATTAATGTCAATAAAATCAGTAAATAATATCGCAAACCATTCACCGTTCCACCTTATACAATGGTATATATGGGTCTTCATTCTTGCCGAATAATTCTTCATATTATTTTTTTCAAGAGTTTTTACAATATTTTTTACAAGAATTTCAAAAAAATTGCACATAAGGCACGTTATGCGAAATTGCGCCTAAGCTTTTTGTAAGTTTATAAAAAAAAGACTTGACATAAAATATTGAATATATTAGATTTTAGGAGGATTTATGATAGCCATTATAGTATTTAATGGATATTCAACAACGGAGAAAATTATGTCAAGCAAAACAGCCGGACTTACGAACCTGCATCCGGATATCGTAGAGTTCCAAAATAGTATTCGGGCAAAATATGCAGTGGAAAATCAAACGGCCAAAAAAGGGCAAATCGTTTTTGTCGGCTCGTCATTGATGGAAATATTCCCAATTGAAAAATTCCAGCAAGACCGTGATCTTGGCTTGGATAAGGTTATTTATAATCGCGGCGTTAGGGCAACTACAACTGCCGATCTGTTGGACCATATAGATACCCTGATTTTTGACTTGGAACCAAGTAAGATTTTTATTAACATTGGTACAAATGATATTGGTTTTAATGTGCCGGAAGGTGTTTTCCTTGAAAATTATGATAATATATTACATCAGATTAAAGAAAAACTACCGGATACAGTAGTCTATGTGATGGCGTATTATCCGATTAACACGGTGGATAATTTCGGCGAAGAAGAGGCGGAGCATGATCAGTTTTATGAATATCGTTCAAATGAATTACTGATAGTAGCAAATGCTAAAGTTGAACAACTGGCCAAAAAGAACGGTTATCAATTTATTAACGTTAATGCCAACTTATCTGATGCTAATGGTAATTTGCGTAAAGAATTGACATTTGATGGTGCCCATATGCTGCTCAATGGATATGAAATTGTACTCAAAAATATGAAAAAATATTTAGAATAAAAGGAGAAAGACGTGGCAAAAATATTTTTTCCCAGTTGTCAAAATAAAATTGCATATCCCAACGCAAGTGAAAAATTACGTGAATATCTTATCGCAAGTTATGGTGTAGAAATAATTGCCGGATGTTGCCGTAGTGAATATAGCAAATTATCATCAGAAGATACCGCAATTGTAATATGTAATACTTGTTTTGCTTGTTGTAAAAAATTATCAAATGTTGGTAATATTATTTATGTTTGGGAAATAATAGATAGCGACAATAAATTTCCCTTTCCAAGTTACAATGGTGAAAAAATAACGGTGCAAGATTGCTGGCGTACTATAGGTAGAAACGATATTCACAACGCTGTACGCAGTTTGTTAAAGAAAATGGACTTAGAACCCATTGAACTCGATGAAAACCGTGATAAAAGTCGATTTTGTGGTGGTATAACTGCTTATATGCAACAACCCGTTCAACATACAGATCTCGCGCCAGTAAGGAATGGTACTGATAGAACAAGAGTATCCAATATTTAATGAAATTACATAAAAAATAATGAAATAAAAATAGAGTACGGCGCAACTTCGTCTAACATACGTTACACAACATACCCCCTAAATTGGTTGGCAAAATATTAGAAAAATGATAATGAAAAAATAAATTCTGAAAAATTTATAATAACATCAAAACCCCATAAAAAGCTTGTTGAAGGGTGGCCGCTTGATTCATTATCAAAAGAGATAAAAAGCGGAAAATATTATCATGATATAAATCGTGAAATGAATAATAATACTGACGAAGAATTTAATAAAATCTTTAGTGAAATAATAGAAAATTTGGTTTATATAATGGTATAGGTAACAACCGCTAATCCCCCCAAATGTCCGCCAGCACATCATCCAGGGTAAAAACCCCCTGCCGGGGAGTGGAGACAAGCCACTCGGCGGCACGGAGGGCTCCCACCGCTAGGCCGTCGCGGTTGCGGGCCGTGTGCGTTATCTCTATGGTGTCCGCGGGGGAATCGAAAATTAATGTGTGGGTCCCGGGAAGACTCCCCAATCGGAGACTGGGGTAATGAAATTCTTCAGACAGGGGCGGGCGGTCCAACACTTCCCAAACTGCTTTTTTCTTGCGGCTCATTTTTGCCATAACCCGTTCCGCCAGAGTTTTTGCGGTTCCCGAGGGGCTGTCCGCCTTTTGGTTGTGGTGGGCTTCCCAGCCGCCGGCGTCGTATTCGGGGAATGGGTCTGCAAGACTAGCGGCATAGGCGGCGATACGGTAAAAAAGATTTACGCCCAGCGAAAAGTTTGAGGCCCAGAGCAGGGAAGATCCGGCGGCTTCCACCGCGGCCTTTACCGCCGCAAGCTCTCCGTACCAGCCCGTGCTGCCCGCCACTACGGGAATTTTCCGTTTTGCCAGGGCCTTGATGTTTTCCGCAGCTTCGCCGGGGCGGGTAAATTCCAGCGCCACATCAACGCCGGAAAAATCAGTGGCGGCAATGGTCTTAAAAAGAGGGCTGCCTGAACGGGAGCTTTTCAAATCCCCCGCCGGTTCTATGACCGCCGTAATCCGGTGGCCCCGGTTAAGCGCCGCCTCTTCAAGAATCTTTCCCATTTTGCCATAACCTATCAACGCTATATTCATATTTTTGCCTCCGCCGCGCCGAAGAAGTTTTCATGCAATCCCCGGACAATTTTTACCGCCTGTGTATCATTCACTATAAAACTGATATTCACCTTGCTGGCCCCCTGGGAGATCATCTGCACCTGCACTCCCAGATCGGTACAAACCCCAAAACTACGATGGAGAATTTCCGATGAACGGCGCACATCACCAATGATCGTGACAATGGCTTTTCCGGCACGTATCTCCACGCTGGCAATTTTTTCCAGTTCTTTTTTTACGGCATCAAGATTATGGGCCGCATCAAGGGTCAGCGAAATTGAAACTTCGCTGGTGGCCACCATGTCTACCGAAATGCCATGCCGGGCAAAAACGGAAAAAACTTCCGCCAGAAAACCGTACTGCCCCAACATCCGGGAGGAAACAATATCCACCAGCGTTACATCCTGCCGGAAGGTGATGGTCTGCACCGGCAGGGCCTTCCGGGTCAGCGCCGAAACGATCCGGGTGCCGGGAGCGTTCACGTTGTAGGAATTTTTTACCAGCACCGGCGTGTTTGTTTTCATGCAGGGCTGCATGGCCCGGGGGTGAAGCACCTGGGATCCAAAAAAAGCCAGCTCCGTCGCTTCTTCGTAGGTTACCGCCTCCACCGGCCGGGCGTTTTTTACGATCCGCGGATCCGCCGTTAAAATGCCGTCCACATCTTTCCAGACCTGCACCTCGTCGGCCTTGCAAGCCGAAGCGATCATCGTGGCGGAAAGATCCGAGCCCCCCCGCCCCAGCGTGGTGATGTTTCCTGTTTTATCTTTGGCGATAAAACCCGTTACCACCGGCAGAACGCCTTCTTCGATGAGGGGCAAAATCGCCGCCGGGATCGTCTCCCAGCTTACCGGATCCAGATCCGCCATGGTAAAATTTGAATCGGAAACAAAGCCCGCGTCCCAGGCATCCACCGCCCTGGCTTTTTGTCCGAGGGACTGAAAATAAGCCGTCGCCAGCCGTACCGAAAGCCGCTCCCCAAAAGACACCAGATAATCCCTGGTCTTCCCCGTCAGCTCCCGGATCAGGCAAATGCCCATCAAAAGGCTCCGCAATTCCTCCAAAAGAGGGCGAATTTCATAGGCCGCCGCATCTATCTTTAGATCCCGGATCGTCTTGAGGTGCAGCTCCTCAATGCGGTTTATCGAAACCGTCCTCCCCTTCAGCGCCTTTTCCGCCGCCTCCAGAAGATGATCCGTCGTATCCCCCATGGCAGATAAAACCAGCACCGGTTTCCGCCCCAGATTCCCCTTTACAATTTCCGCCACGCGCCGTATCCGTTCCGCATCCGCCACGGAACTGCCGCCGAACTTCATCACAATCATGATTCCCCATTCTACATCAATAAAAATTATGTTACAATGGCGTATGGCTAAACGGCGGGTTTTGAAGACCATTATGCTGCTGCTGATTCACACCGTTTTATATGCGGATGATCTCAGGGGCGAATTGGCGGATTTACTGTCAAAAAACGATCTGCCAAAAATCAACCAATTTTTGAACGGCAACATTGGCAAAATGACGGCCAGTGAAAAAAGAATGGCCTACAACTTTACGCTTATTTATTCCCCCCGGGAAAATACCCTGGCGATTCTTGAAACGCTTTTTAACAATAACATTCACGCCGTTCCCCACGATCTGTATACTGCAATTAACGGCGCCCATACCGACACGGTGATAGACTTTATCCTGAAAGACGGTGCGGCGCCCAACGGGGAAATTCTGCTTTTGGCGGCGGAAAAACAACGGTTTAACCTTGTCAAAAAATTTGTTGATATGAAGGCCGATGTGAATTTCCAATATTCCAAAGAAAAAAACTATGCCGATGGCATGACGGCCTTAATTCACGCGGCAAAGGCGAATAATTTTGGTGCGGTAAAATTTCTCGTGGAACATGGGGCAAAAATCAACGAGCGCACAAAGGACGGAAATACAGCTGCGTCTATTGCCATTAGAAACGGCAGCGCGGAAATATACGATTATCTTATTAAAAACGGCGCAGCAGAGGCGGCGGTCAATAATCCCAACACGGCAGAGGACGGCAGCAAAAACGGACAGGGTATCGCCGGTGTGATAGAGAATGATTTTTCGTTAAAAATGGGGACCTACCGGCTTGCGGGGAATACCACGGAAATAAAATTGCTGGGAGCCGGAAAAAACGGCAATGTCATGTATACAAATTCCAGGGGGATCATAGGGACAGGGTATTTTCAGATTGATGGAACCGGCCTCGTAATTATTTTGGGAACCACACGATACAATTACAAGATTGATGCGGACACAAAATTTTCCGGCAATGGTGAAACATGGACACGGGTAAGCGATTGATACATTGTCGTATCATAATTGACAAAAATCTTTTCTCATTGTATAAGTTAATCAATTAAGGAGAACAGTATGAAAAAGAAGGCTTTATTAGTGTTGGTCCTCGTAGCGGTGCTTTCGGGAGGGATTTTTGCCCAGGAGAAAAAAAACTTTGTGGGCGTTACAGCAGGGCTTGTGGAATATGGAGCGCACTATGAACGGGCGCTCACTCCGCAATTTTCGGTGGGCGTTGAGGCATACTGGAACAATTTTTTGTTCTTTTGGAATACCTGGGGCATGGAGGCCTTTGGGCGGTTCTATCCGTTCTCTAATGGATTTCATGTAGGTGTGGGATTGGGATATGGCGTGTATACCGGAAACCAGGATTTTGAATATAATAACAAGCTCGGAACATGGTTAGCGACCATAGAGGGCGTTCTAATTGAACCGGAAATGGGCTGGAAAATAGATTTTGGGCAGCCCGGCGGGCTTTTCCTGGAGCCGGCTTTCTCGTTACCGTTTGTCCTGGGCTCCAGAACTTTTGCCTTGGATTTAGGCAAATCCGGCAGGGATTTCGGTGTTGGTGTGAACGGACGAGTGCATCTCGGTTTAGGCTGGGGTTTCTAACAACCCGGAACTTTTTGAATTACTGATGCAAATATTTTCACCCTTGAACCGGCGGCCCTTTTGTGATATTTTTTTGATATGAAAGCCGCAATCATTTTCGGGTCCCCGTCGGACAAGACGGTGATGAAAAAAGCCGCCAATGTGTTCAGGGAAACCGGGGTGGAATTTTCCGTCCATATATTGTCCGCCCACCGCCTGCCGGAATTGCTCCGGGAAACAGTGGAAAAGCTTGAATCAGGCGGTGTCGAGGTGATCATCGCCGGGGCGGGTTTGGCGGCCCATTTGCCGGGGGTCATCGCCAGCCTGACGCAGCTCCCCGTCATCGGCGTTCCCATCAGCTCCGGGGGGCTTGGCGGTCTTGACGCCCTTCTTTCCATCGTGCAAATGCCCCGGCCCATTCCGGTGGCCACCGTGGGTGTTGACAATGCCGCCAACGCGGCCCATCTGGCCTGCGAGATTTTGGCCCTTAAATACCCGGACCTCAAAGAAAAAATAACGGCGGCGCGGCAAAAAATGAAGGCAGATTTTATTCGGGATAATCAAGGAGTGGAATTATGAGCGTAAAAGAAATTAAGCAGGGCAGGCAGCTCTACGAGGGCAAAGCAAAAAAAGTTTTTGCCACCAATCAGAAAGACCTGGTGATCATCCACTACAAGGATGACGCTACGGCTTTTAACGGTGAAAAAAAAGGTCAAATCGAAGACAAGGGTTTTTTGAATAATCAGATTGCCTCGGGGCTTTTTGCCCTGTTGAAAAAATCAAAAGTGCCCACTCATTTTGTAAAACAACTTAATGAAAGGGATATGCTCTGCAAAAAAGTAAAGATCGTTCCCCTGGAAGTGATCGTCCGTAATGTGGCCGCCGGTTCCATGGCAAAACGGCTGGGCCTTAAAGAAGGAACAAAACTGAAAACCACCGTCTTTGAACTTTCCTACAAGGATGACAGCCTGGGCGATCCCCTGATCAACGATTACCATGCGGTGGCTATCGGCGCTTCCACCTTCAAAGAAATTGAGGCTATCAAAAAAATCACCTTCAAGGTAAATGAAATTCTTTCCGCCTTTTTTCTTAAACGGGGAGTACGCCTGATCGATTTCAAACTTGAATTCGGTAAAACTGCCGATGGTAAACTGGTGCTGGCCGATGAAATTTCCCCCGACACCTGCCGTTTTTGGGATGCAAAAACCAATGAAAAACTTGACAAGGATCGTTTCCGCCGGGACCTGGGAAATGTAAAAGAAGCCTATGTGGAAATTCTGAAACGGATCGGGAAAGAATAGCGTGAGCGGCGACAAACTTCACGAGGAATGCGGCGTCTTTGGTATATTTTGCGACGACACGGAAACCGACGCCGCCTCTCTGGCGTACTACGGCCTTTTATCTTTGCAGCACCGCGGACAGGAAAGCGCAGGGATCGCCGTGGTAAAAGATAAAACCATTGAATGTCGCAAGGACATGGGCCTGGTGGGAGAAGTTTTTAACGATGAAGCCCTCCTCCATCTCAAGGGACACGCTGCCGTTGGTCATGTCCGCTACTCCACCGCCGGCAGCAGCACCATCGATAACGCCCAGCCTTTTGTCAGCCGCTTTAAGCTGGGCTCCATCGCCGTGGCCCATAACGGCACCCTGACCAACGCCGATGTAGTGCGGGAATTGCTGGAAGATGCCGGCATAGGATTTACTTCCTCCAGCGACAGCGAAGTGATCGTCAACCTTATCGCAAAAAATTATAAAAAGGGCCTGGAAAAAGCTTTAACCGATACGATCAAATTTATCAAAGGGTCCTATGCGCTGGTAGTGCTCACCGATGAGGCGCTGGTAGGCGCCCGGGACCCTAACGGCATACGGCCCCTTTGCCTGGGAAAATTGGGAAACGGCTGGATTTTAACCAGCGAATCCTGCGCTATTGATGCTATAGGAGGAGAATTTGTCCGGGATGTTGAGCCGGGGGAATTGATCATCATCAACCGCGATCAGGTATTTTCATTTATCTTCAGTGAAAAAACTCCCCGGGCGGTTTGTTCTTTTGAATATGTTTATTTTGCCCGGCCTGACAGCGTTATTGATGCGGTGGATGTTTACGGCGCAAGAGTCCGCGCAGGGGAAATTCTGGGCCGGGAATCTGCGGTGGAAGCGGATCTCGTCATCGGTGTTCCCGATTCGGGAATTCCCGCCGCCATCGGCTATGGCAAAGCCACGAACACTCCCTTTGGCCTGGGCATCGTTAAAAGCAAATATGTGGGTCGTACCTTCATCGCTCCCCACCAAAAACAGCGGGAACGGGCGGTATCAGTAAAGCACAACGTAATCAAAAGTGAAATACAGGGCAAACGGGTGGTGATCATCGACGACTCCATTGTCAGGGGCACCACCAGCCGTCATCTGGTTTCTATTTTGAAAAAAGCCGGGGCAAAGGAAGTGCACATCAGGGTTTGTTCTCCGCCCGTGCGCTTCCCCTGTTACTTCGGCATAGACACGCCCCACCGGAAAGACCTTATCAGCAACGGAAACAGCGTAAGCGAGCTTTGTAAATCTTTAGGAGCCGACAGTTTGGCTTTCGTCTCCGTGGAAGGGCTTCTGGAATCGCTGGACGGCAAAGGCGGCTATTGTCTCGGCTGTTTCACCGGGGAATACCCCATCCCCGCCGCCGGCGACACAGAAAGTAATCACCCAAAATAATGGAGCCTATGTATGAATTATAATGAAGCAGGTGTCAACATCGAAGAAGGCTACCGGGCCGTATCTCTTTATAAAGAGCTGTCCGCCGCAACCGCTAACGCTGCAGTGTTAAACGGCATCGGAAGTTTTGCGGGAATGTTTTCGCTCAAAGAAATCATCGCCGCCGGCAGCGGTATGGATGATCCGGTATTGGTTTCCGGTACCGACGGTGTGGGCACCAAGCTGGACATCGCCTTCAAAATGAAAAAATACAATACCGTGGGCATTGACTGTGTAGCCATGTGCGTTAACGACATTCTCTGTCACGGCGCCCGTCCCCTTTTTTTTCTGGACTACCTCGCCTGCGGAAAACTCGATGCCGATATAGCGGCGGAGCTGGTCAAAGGTGTTGCCTCTGGCTGCCGTGAAACCGGAAGCGTCCTTTTAGGCGGCGAAACAGCGGAGATGCCCGGCTTTTACGATGAAGGAAAATACGACATTGCAGGCTTTGCGGTGGGCATTGTCGATAGAAAAAAAATTATCTCAGGGGTTAAAATCCGCCCCGGCGACATCCTTCTGGGAATTGCCTCTTCGGGCGTCCACTCCAACGGCTTCAGCCTCGTGCGTAAAGCCCTGCCCGATCTCGACGAAGATTTCGGCGGAATGTCCATCGGCCGCGCCCTTCTGGAACCGACCCGCCTCTACGTTAAACCGGTGCTGGCGCTTTTGGAGGAAATAGAAATCCACGGCATGGCCCACATCACTGGCGGCGGCTTTTACGAAAACATCCCCCGAATTTTTGCCCGTCCTCAAGACGGCGCAATGCCTGACGCCGTGATCCAAAACGACAGTTGGACCATCCCGCCAATTTTCACCCGGCTGGCCTATGGCGTAAAAACCTCCGGCTCAGGCGATCTTTCCGGCGGCGCAGCGGAAAAAGCCGGATATGAAATGCTAAAAACCGATGCGGATTTAAAAAGGCTGATGTTCAACACCTACAACATGGGCATAGGTTTTGTGCTGACCCTGAAACCCGGCTATGTAAAACAAGCCGTCGAATTTCTGGACAGCCGGGGCTTTCCCGCCTGGGAGATAGGCCGGGTGGAAACAGCCCGCGGCCCTGGGGGCGAGCTCTATTTTGCAGAATAACTATCAACTGAACCAATAGGCGTATTCGGGATTTTTTATCTTGAAGCTGAATTCCTGATTCATCCCCCGGATCACAATGCCCTCGTGAAAGTACACGCCGTTTTTTTCAAAGCCCGGTTTTTCACCGTTTTTTAGGTTATATTGCAGTTCCGCCGCGCTGTTTTTTGCCCGGAAAAAATACCGGGCGCTGACAGCATCGGCATCTTCCACCTTTGATATGATCGAGCTCAAGGGAACATTGGCCCATTCTTCAATAACGGGCACCAGGGGAATATTCGCGGCGGCGGAAAATTGAGTAAGCTCCCCGAAAGAAAGATAACGATTGGCGATAATATCTTTGGCGGTGTACAAAAAGAAACGGGACTCCGTAAAACCGTAGACATTTTTTTGCACCCCCGGTCCGCAGCGTTCACCCTGAATCGCCAGCAGTTTCCCGGTCTGCTCGTAGTAGCGCCGGATAACGCCCGCTGCATCACAGGCATCGGCCATAGCCCAAAAATCATCTCCTTCTTTCTGACTGCGGTCGGGATAAGACACCGTACGGGAACAGACCAAAAAATCCCCAATTTTTTTATTGCGGTAATTATAAAGAAAAGTAAGGCTCTGGCCTTCCAATTTTATCGTCGCATAACAGGGTGTGTTAAGGTGGCGTTCCAAAACTTCCGGGCAATTCTGAATAGTGGTCTCGTCCGATTTTGCGATAACGCCGCTGGGAAAAGGTACATTCTCGCGGCGATCCCGTTTACGCAGCAGGGGCAAAAGGAGTTTTCCCAGCCAGCGGGTAGAAGGATATGTCATAAGAAATTTGATCAGCCCCGCCTGTTTACCCTTTTTTAGCAGGGCATCCTCGGCAGGATCGTATTTCAGAATGTCCAGAATAGCGGTAACATCTTCCCCGGCATCGTATGGCTTTTTTCGCTTCGGCAAAATATCAGTCTTGAACACAATCCCCA
Source organism: Spirochaetia bacterium (assembly GCA_025997615.1). Classification (GTDB taxonomy): domain Bacteria; phylum Spirochaetota; class Spirochaetia; order Treponematales; family Breznakiellaceae; genus BNUV01. The sequence goes on along the minus strand of BNUV01000016.1, from coordinate 24,277 downwards.
TACTGATACTGCCGCCCATTCTCATTGGCCTGATAAGAAACCGCTTCGATTTTTCGTGATAACACCTTGCCCGCAGAAATTCAAACTCCGGCCGCAGGGGAAGCAGACTATCCACCTCCACAAAAATAAGCCTATCCCCCGGCGCAATGCCCTTATCACCGATAACGCTATAGCCGTTTTCGCAAAAAGTCAGCCGCTGTATTCTATCCTTATCGGGGATAGCCTCCGCCGTTTTAACCGTAACAATCCTCGCCATATCACGCATAATTACCCCCGACAATACTACTATACAGATGAATAGGATATTTGTCAAGGGCAAAAAACCGGCCGCTGTTTCGGCATTTTAGTCATGGAACGCCAAAAACATTATACCATGCCCTTTCGGAAGCTAATTTGTATGAAGGACGTTTCCCTTCTTTCTCCGGAATTCCAACTGGCAAAAACCCAACAACCATATATTCTACCGGAATATTTAATATTTCTGCTATATGTTTTTGAGTTTCAACATTTTCTGTAATTTGCCCTTCAATCCAACAACTTGCATAGCCGAGGGCCGTAATTGCAAGTAACATATTTTCAATGGCAGCGGCATAATCCTGTATATTAAAATAGACATTTGAATAACCGGGTATTTGCTGAGTCAATACACAAATTCCGGCAGGGGGAGTATTACCCCCAAAACCATTTTTCTTAATCAAGTCTGTTACACTGTTAAGAATTTTATGGTCATCCAATCCAACAAATGATGTTGTCTGTTTGTTACAACCGGAAGGAGCGGAAAGACCAGCCTTAATTATTTTTTCCAGGTTTTCACGGGGAACAGGCGTATTTATATATGGTCCGCGATAACTGTATCGTCTTTGGATACATTCAAAAACATCCATGATTTATTTCTCCTTGTTAATCTATATAACATAAATAAAATTTGTTGTCAATTTTAACATGGTAGTAAAATTTGTTTCTTTGGCATAAAGTAAAAATCCGGAAATATAGAAATGGGTAGAAGGCTGCCCTCTTTTGATTCAAAAAATTATTGACCTTGTTTAAATTTCCTACGCTTTTGTAGGAAATTTAGGCAGATGCCTAAAAAGGCAGACCAGGGGACGGCGGCTTCCCCTTTCGGGACCTATTGGCTACACTGAATCGGAGCGTTATGAATAACAGGCAGGTTGACATTCTGGTTTTGGTTTCCGGGAACGGCACGAATCTCCAGGCCCTTATTGATGCTGAAAAATCGAGGCGGCTGGGAGGGCGGATCCGGGCGGTGGTTTCGGATCGGGGCGGCGTTTATGCGCTGGAACGGGCGAGGCTGGCGGGAATTGCCGCGCTCACGGAGTTGCCGGATAAAACGCTTGCTAAACCGGAACGCAGGCGGGAACTTTCGGATCGTATTCTCCGCATCGCCGAAAAATATAACATTTGGCTAATCATCCATGCGGGGTTTCTTTCGATACTGTCGGGCGAAATCGTCAGCGCTTATGCGGGGCGGATGATCAACATTCACCCGAGTCTGCTCCCAAAATTCGGCGGAGAGGGGATGTACGGCCGCCATGTGCACGAAGCGGTGCTGGCCGCCGGTGAAAAAGAATCGGGGTGTACGGTGCATATTGTTGATGCGGGGACCGATTCGGGGCCGGTGCTTTTGCAGCGGCGTGTGCCGGTGCTGGCCGGGGATACACCGGAGACGCTGGCGGAACGGATCCACAAAGAAGAACACATCGCCCTTGTTGAAGGGGCGTCTATGATGATAACAGGAGTGATTATGAAAAAGCGGGCACTAATCAGCGTCTATGATAAAACGGGGATCTGCGATCTCGCATCGGCCTTGTACGCGGCGGGCTGGGAAATTCTTTCCACCGGCGGCACTGCAAAATATTTGCAGGAAAATAATATTCCGGTAACCGATGTGTCGGCGGTCACGGGCTTTCCCGAATGTCTGGATGGCCGGGTTAAAACTTTGCATCCGGCGATTCACGCGGGCTTACTGGCGCGCCGCAACATAAAGGCCCACATGGAGACTCTGGAGCGGCAGGGATTTTCGCCCATAGACCTCGTCTGTGTAAATCTCTATCCGTTTTTTGAAAAGGTACAGGCGGGGCTTTCGCTGGATGAAACGGTGGAATTTATCGACATAGGCGGGCCGACCATGCTTCGTTCGGCGGCAAAGAATTTCCGGGATGTTACAGTCCTCACCGATCCGGCGGATTATAACGCAGCTCTGGCGGCGCTCAATGCGGGGAATGTACCTGTGGAATTCAAAAAATATTTGGCGGGAAAAGTTTTTGATCTGACCGCCGCCTATGATGCCGCCATCGCCCGATACCTTTTGGAAACGGAAAAACCGGATACGGAGTTTCCCGCCTTTTGGCCTTTGTCGCTGAAAAAATCCCAGACGCTTCGGTATGGCGAAAACGGTCATCAAAAAGCCGGCCTCTATGTCAATACTGACAGCATCGGCGCCCTTGCTTCCATGGAACAGCTCCACGGCAAAGAATTAAGTTACAACAACATTCGCGATCTGGATCTTGCCTGGAAGGCGGTCTGCGCCTTTGGCCTTGAAGCGGATGAAAGGCCGCCTTTGGGAGAGGCGGATTTAGAAATCCCGGGGATCCCGAAATTTTCAAATGGTACAAAAAAATATCCCGTCTGTTGTGTTGCTGTTAAGCATAACACCCCCTGCGGTATAGCCCTGGGAAATAGTTTGCCGGAGGCTTACGAAAAAGTTTATGCCTGCGATCCGGTTTCTATCTTTGGCGGTATCGTTACTGCCAATGTGAAAATCGACAGGGCGACTGCGGAAAAATTGGCGGAATTATTTTTGGAGATTGTGGCGGCGCCGGAGTTTGATCCTGACGCACTGGAGATCCTTAAAAAGAAAAAAAACCTCAGGATAGTCCGCGCGCCAAAAGCGCCCCATGAAAATATCGAATGTATCTCCGTAGACGGCGGCCTTTTGGTACAGAGCGCCGATCGCAAGCTTTTTGAAAAATGGGAAATCCCCACGAAAATGCAGCCCCCCGCAGAATATTTGGAGGATCTTTTATTCGGCATACGGGCCGTGTCGTGGGTAAAGTCCAATGCCATTGTGGTGGTAAAAGATCAAGCTACCACGGGAATAGGCGGCGGGCAGGTGAACCGGATCTGGGCGGCGGAACAGGCCCTGGAACGGAGCGCCGCCGTGACCAAAGATTCAAGCCCCGCAAGGGTGCTGGCATCGGACGCATTTTTCCCCTTCCCCGATGTGGTGGAAGCCGCCGTCCGTAACGGCATCAGGGCGATTATTCAGCCCGGAGGTTCCATCAACGATAAACTTTCCGTAGAGGCCTGTGATAAATTGAACATCGCCATGGTGCTTACCGGCACACGGCATTTCAAACACTGATAGCGTTATCTACCATCTTCTCGATATTCACCTGTTCAACCATAGCGGTCATTTCCACTTCATGGCCACTGCGGAGGTAAAAGAGCCAGGACTGCACCGGCTTACCGAAAATGTCGGAGACGGCCCGGGCATACACCGCCAGTTGGCCGGAATGTTCTGCGGGATTTTCCCGGCGATCTGTTTTAAAATCCACCACATACATAATGCCGTTTGATTCAAAAACCAGATCCAACTGCCCGCGGACAGGGATTTTTCCATTGTTATAATTTACCATGGTGATGATGGGAAATTCCGTTTCGCGATAAACCGCGTTCATGCTGATTTTTCCCAGGTCCGATTCAAAGAATTTTGCGGCCATATTTTTAGCTTCGGCATTGACGGCGGCCCAATGGACCTCGTTAATTTTTGCCAGAAACTTCGGCGGGATCAGGGGAATGCGGCCCACAAAATGATCTTCGATAAAACTATGGGCGATAGTACCGAAATCGGCAGCTTCCAGTTTGCATAGTTTTAAAAGCCGGTCCAGATTGGAAGATTTATCGTCATCCGGCGGAAGATCTTCATCGACGGAATTTTCAGGGGTTTCAATTTTAAGTTTACTGGCGTTGACCGGAGCCCTGCTCTGCCGTATTTCCGGCGACGACAAAAAAACTGTATCCGTAGTGGCATAAAAGGGTGCAGCTTTTTCGGCGGCCATAAACATGGTTTCTGCTTTTCCGGCGGATTTTTCTCTTGACTTACCCGCAAGACGGCGCAACTCGGTTCCGGGTAAAACCGGAATAGCCTCAATATAAAAAGGCGGATCCTCACAGCTTGCGATAACCGGAACAAGAAGGTCCAGAAAACTGTTGATCCCGTTTTTTGCTTTTAGCGATAACTGGACAATGCGATTCGTTATAAAATCTTCAGGCGTTTCTGCTTCAGACGGATCGTATTCTTCTTTTTCGTCTTTATTTTGTTCCGGCAGGGAGGCAGTAACAAAAAGAGCGCTCTCGGCCCGGGTCATGGCGACATAGAGAAGCCGCCGCAGTTCCGCTTCAGAGCGGGCCTTTTCCTGTTCTTTCCCTGTTTTGAAAAAATAGTTTCCGCTGTTTCCCGAAAGTTCATCGGCCTGGGGGAGATTAAGGCTCAGGCCCCATTCATTGCTAAAAAAAACCGATTCGGTATTCGTTAAATTTGCCCCTTTGCCGCCGCAGTTGTAAACAAAGACCACGGGAAATTCCAAGCCCTTGCTCTTGTGGATCGACATGAGCCGTACACCGGTCTCATCTTCGGAGGGAATATCCAGATCATCCGCCCGTTCATCCAGAGAAATAAGCGCCGAAACATGATCGATAAAATCCGGTAATCCTTTCCCGCTTTCATCACTTTTCCGGGCAATCTCAAAAAACAGATCGAAGAGCCCCGAGTAGATTTGGGCTGACGCCGTCCAGATAGTCTCATAGCGGTAGCCTTCGTCAAACCAGAGCTTCGTTAATAATTCGGTAACGCTGAGGGTACTCACCTCTGAGGAAAGCCCGTTGAAATGCCGCCGGGCCGCCTGAAACTTTTCCCGTTCTTCCACCGGAATATTTCCTTCCAGAGCTTCGTCAAAAGGCGGAGCGGTAGTATCCAAAAGGCAGATCGTAAGGGTCTCATCGCTCAAACGAAAAAAGGGAGAGCGGATCACGGCGGCGTAGGAAAAACGATCCAGAGGATAGGCTAATAACCGCAACAGATGGTAAAGATCATTTACCGGCGCATCATTAAAAAGCCCCGCCGGCCTGTCCGCATTAAAGGGAATGCCAAAAATTTTAAGCTGTTTTTCCAGAAAATTCTGATGGCTATAGGATCGCTGCAACACTGCAAAATCACCGTAAGCACAGGGGCGGCTCACCGTTTCGCCGTTTTCCCGCACTTGTATCTTGAATTCTTCATCCACTAATTTTCGAATTTTAGCGGCAATAAACGCCGCCTCAAGCTCGGTATGATCAAGGCCCTCTGAATCATTTTTATTCAAGGCGCCCTCGTCGAGAAAACAAAAAGTCAGAAGCGGCTCAGCGGTTTTTTCATTTTCATTTTCAATCGAGGCAGGCGGATTGAGCCGTATATAACCCGCTTCAAAATCCGCACGTTCCGAGTCGTCGTTCAGAAAAACACCGGGGATATCCGGGGGAGTGCCGCCGAAAATACGGTTAAAAGCCTCAATAAGCCGGGGATTTGAGCGGTAATTGTGCACAAGACTCAAACTTTTCCCCGCCGGAGCGCCGGAACCCGAAAGGTCTTTGGCCAGCCGGCGAAACACGGAAACATCGGCTCCGCGGAAACGGTAGATCGATTGTTTTTCATCACCTACAAAAAACATTTTGTCATGCGTGAGTTCCTCCGGGCGGGGAATTCCCTGAGCCTGGCGTTCGGGCTTTTCTGCAAGAAGGAAAATGAGATCCCGCTGGAGGCTGTTGTTGTCCTGAAATTCGTCCACCATAATTGCGCGAGAGGAGTCTTTGTAAACCTGCCTGATGTCAGGATGATCAGAAAGGGCGTCAACCGCCAAACAGGCTATATCATTAAAAGTAAGGATCCCCGCTTCACGTTTTTTCCGGTTAAACTGGTTTTGAAATTCTTCTACCAGGGGAAACACCGCCTTGGTGATATTATTTTGCAGGGCCATGTTGGCGATGGATTCCAATTCCCCATAAAGCGGTTCCCTAAGCTCCTTGATGCTGTCTTTGATAAGGGAAAATTCAGCCGCATTCCCTCCCACAAGGCTGACGGATTTCAATTCTGCAAGGAATTCAAAATAGACAGAAAAATCTTTCCGGCGGGCATTGTCCCCGTTGAAAATATTTTCAATGCCGGGAATAGCGGGATGCTTTTTGTTGATAATGGTTTGCAGGGCGGTATACAGGACCCCTGTTTTCTTTGTCACGGCCTCCATTTCATTTTTTATAGTTTCTATTAATTTTTCTGCGGCAGCGGTTTTTATATTCCACTGTTTTACGAGTTCATCCTGCTGTTTTTTCATAAAACCGGAAAGATCGAGGGGACGGGTAATGGGGCTGTATGCCAGCACAGTACCGGCAAAAAGCTCCTCCGCCACCCTGCGAATTTTTTTATCTGCCAGAAGCATTTGCAGCTCAGGATTATCCCGGTGTTCCAGCACAAAGGGAAGGCTTAAACTCAGAGCCAGCTCCCGCACCGCGGCGTCATTGATTTTAAATTCCGGGGTGATGCCGTAACGCCGGGCTGCCTGCCGGGCGATGAGGGCGCTGAATGAATCCAGCGTAGAAATGCGGGCCTCGTGAAAATTGGCGATTGCCTGCCTGGCCTCGGCGTTGGTTTGTTCCGATGACAGGAGGTCGTAAATCCGGCTGTACATTTCGCTCACCGCTTTGTTGGTAAAGGTCAGGGTGAGAATTTGATCAACGGGGATTTTACGATCCATCACGAGCCATGCGTAACGGGCCGCCAGCACCTTTGTTTTTCCCGATCCTGCCCCGGCGGCTACCACTGCATTAACAGAAACCGATGCCGCCTGCCGCTGTTCATTGTCCAATTCCGCCAATATTTTTTCACTTGACATGGATTGCCTCCGGATTCAACGCATAAACCGTGCGGCACAGAGAACGGTAATCGCAGGAAACGCAATTTTTAAAGGGAATTTCCTTCGGCGAAAAATCCAAACGGTCGATTGACGATGCAAAAGTCCCGATGTACGAATCCAACGCATCAATAGTGGGCTGATAATCCTCCCGGCTGTGGCCTCTTTTTTTCCCCGGTTTACCGACTATGGCGGCAAGGTCCGCCTGATTGATACTTATAAAATAAGCTCCGTCGATTTTTATCCCCGCCTTTTCTTCGTAAAGTTTTACATACATGGGAATCTGAAAATTAACCAGGGGAGAATTTTCCGCCTCGGTGGATTCAATTTTTGTGGGCGGTTTACCGGTTTTATAATCAACGATAAAGGGGACATCGTCCGGTGAAACAGAAACACGGTCTAATATACCTTTGAAAAGCAAATCGCCTTTTTGAAATTCCAGGGGATATTCCAGCTCCGAAACGGCGCTATGGGGAAAATAATCAGCCTCAATATCCAAAACACCGCAGATTTTTTTAGTGATGGTTCTGGACATGGAAACGAGCAGGGGCACCGCCAGCGGGCCCTGAAAGGCCGGATAATTTTCCGCCGCTTTTTTTGTATACTCCGCCGCCCATTGATAATAGTTTTCAAGATGTTCCGGATAGAACAGTGCATCTTCCCCGCGAATCCGGGTAAAAACATTTTTCAATATTTCATGGTAGAGAAGCCCCAGTGAGGCATCGTCCAGAAGCCGGGCTTCCAAAACCTGATCTTCCAGCTTAAAAACTTTTTCCCACAGCCAGTACACCGGGCAGCAAAAGAAATTATTCATGTCGGTGGCGGAAACTTTAAGTAAAAGTTTCTTTGTTTCTTCCGCCGGCTGCCGCTGAACCTTGTCAATTTGAGTCTTTAATATATCAGAAGCTGCGCCTGAAGCGGTCATCGGCGATTTTATAAAATTAAATTTACCGGCTTTACCGCCAAGAATTGAATGCCATCGCGTAAAGCCTTTTTTTTGCACGGTAAACAAGTGCCCCGGGAAAATGCTTTCCTGTCCGGTAAAACCATTGTTGGCCCACCATTCTTTTTCTGTTGTAAAGGGATCAGCGGCGCTCAGGAAAAATCTTTCGGTATGCCCCGCAAAATAGCTGTGGGGAATAGCCCAGCCTGAAAAGGTATCCTCGGCGGCGCTGATGCTGGTATGGCAAACAAAAACGCCCGATGAAGTTTCAAAAGAGCCCGGCCGGTAAAGCCTGAAAAACGCCGCCGAAGCATCCGTGTCCCGAAGACCCAGCCGTTTCCGTTTATCCTGACGCAAAAAACGCAGGGGCTGATATAACACGGTGGTGTTTTGCTGGGAAGCGTTGAGAACAAAATGTACGGCAAAGGGCGCCGCCGCCGCTACCCGGTAAGGGAAAATATTTACCCCCGCATCGGAACGGTTCAGTACATACTTAGTTTCCCGCAATTGTTCAAGATAAAACGTAAAAGGTGATGCGGGAATAAGATCACGGTACTTTTCTTCCAGCCGAATCAAAACAGAAAGTTCTTCTATACAGCGGGCCAGCACCGCATCGCCTTCATCGGAAAAAGTCTTTTCCCAAATCTTTTCCCGAAAAGCAAAATACCGGCGGCGTATCCCGGAAAAATCTTTTGCCGAGGTTATGGCTTTCAGATGTGTCTTTAGCTCTTCGTAATAATTACGGAGAGCTTCTTCACGGCCCGCCCGTTTCAAAGCCTCGGACCAGACATCCACCGGACGGCCGTTTTCATAATACCCGGCGACACAGTTGTTTTCTGCGCCGAATTTTACCAGGGCCCGGTTTCTATCAGGGAAACGCCAGGGCAGTTCCGTATTGAGCAGCAGGGATTTCATCGAATCAAAAGAAAAATTATTTACCACACAGTTATTTATCAAAGAAAAAATCTTCCCCGCACCGTAATCCGCCAAGGGCTTTCCCGCCCGCCTGCGTACCGGAATATCGTACAGGCCGAAATCCCGCAGAATATACGGTTCCATGGTCCCCAGATCCGGCACGCTCACCGCCATATCCTCGTAAGCTATATTTTCTTTTTCATGCAGACGGCGGATCTCCAATGCCGTATCGCGGATCTCCGTACGGGAAGAATGGTAAAACGCCAACGGCGCTCTGTCCGTTTCCGTTTCCGGTTTTATATCGTATATCTCAATAGTAGATTCACCGCTTAATATATGACGGTATTCTTCCCAGTCCTCCATGGCCGCCGGAAAGAAAATATAGTAATGATGATCATGGTCTGCCAGGGGCGGCTTCTCCCAGGCCGGTTCAAAGAGCCCGTGGTTTTTTAAAAACGCCGCATATTCTTCTTCAAGAAAAATAAAATCCCGGTCCTCATCATCCTCCGGCAAAGCGGCCCGGCGGTCCCGAAGCAGTGCCAGGGAGGGCAGCAATTTTGCAATTTCCCCCGAAAAAATAGTTCCATAATCGGCAAACTCGAGGGGGATCAAAGAGCGGAAAACCGGAGCCCCGGCGTTTTTCTTTGTCAAAGATTCGGCAAAAAGTTTCCGCAGCACCCCCGACACCGGTTCCCGCTCCTCTGTATCCTGCCGGATCACCGTCTCTTTGAAACGGTCCCAGGCCAGAAAACGGTTCAGCGCCAGTGACCTAAGGCCAGAAAATTCGCAGGTTTTTTGCGCCCAAAGAGACGCGGCGGTTTCTGAGGGGAAAACAAAACGGCTTTTCTGATTTTTTATTTCCCGGGCGATAATCGCCATAACATTTTTCATGGAAGATAGGGCAGTTTATATCACCGGGAATATTTTTTCAAGGCAAAACGGGCAAAAGCCTCGTTAAAAATTATCATAAATATTATTTTTATTTTACCGATGTTAATATAAGGAGCGGTATATCCAAGCCAAGGAGATTACATGACAAAGAAATACCATGTGTTTATCAGTTCGACCCTGGACGATCTGAAAAATGAACGCCGGGAATTGATAAAAATCATCACGGAATTGGGGCAAATTCCCATCTCCATGGAAGATTTTGACGCGTCAGACAGGGCCAGCCGCCGTCTTATCCGAAAAAACATCGAAGAATGTGACTATTTTCTGGTTTTAACGGCCCATAAATACGGTCCGCCTCCGCCCGAGGGGAGGTCAGCGGGCATTGAAGGGGAATATGCCTTTGCGGTCAAACACGACATTCCCGTCATCGCCCTGATCATCGACGAAAAAGCCCGGTGGAAGGACTCTAAAAAAGAAAAAGATGAGGCTGTCATCAAGGCTCTGGAAAATTTCAAGGAAAAACTCCGGTCAAATGCCTATGTAACCTGGACTTCCACGGCGGATCTGCGGCAAAAGGCGATGGAAATTCTGATGCAGGAGATGAACCTTAACCCCCGGCAGGGCTGGGTTCCCTCAGGCTGGGCGGTTGAGCCTCTGGTGGCCAATGAAATCGCCCGCCTCTGCCGGGAAAATGAAGGCCTCAAGGCCCAGAATAAAATTCATTCCGGCAGCCTTATGGGTGTCCTGAAAGAGCAAATGAAAAAAACCCTGAAGGTTTTAACGCTGAACAAGGCTTCCCTCAGTTTTTATTATGACGGCGGGGAAAACTGGGAGAACACCCAAAGTTTTTCCTACCTCAGGCTTTACCGGCTTTTGGCGCCGGAACTGACGCCGGGAAAAACTACTACGGAGATTTCCCGGTTCCTGGGAAAAGTTTTGAATCCCGATCTTGATAAAACGATCCGGGCCGGTTATCCTGTCCCGTCCAATACGATCAAAAAATTACTGACTGATTTCAGCATTCTGAAAATTGTCAAACGACGGGGAAACGCCAAGGGTGATGTGTGGGAAAGCACCGAATACGGGAAGGAGCTCTACGCCGCCTATAGAATTCGCCAAATGGAAAGAGCGCTGACGAAAACCGTCGAGGCTACCTAACGGAGTAACTATGCAGGATAACCCGAGCGAACAGGAAAAAGATTTTTTTCTTAAAATATTCAGACAACTGGGCCTCTATAAAGATCCCTACCAATCCATTTCGGGAATCTTGAAAGACACCTGCGAATTTTTCGGGTTCTTCAGCGGTTTTGTTTACGAGGCGGATCATACCCAGATTTTTCATCTTTGCGAGCATTACCTGGGTCTGGGAGCCCATCTGGCGGATAAATTTTCTTTAAGCGAATATCTTGATCGTGTCGATCTGGATGAACTAACCGAACGGACCGGCGAAATTGTTTACCTTAATTCCCGAAAAAATGAAATGGGATCAAAGTTTCTCGAATTCTTTTCAGCCCAAACGCTGGTGATGATACCAGTTATTTTTGAAAGCAAAATTCCCATTGCTTTTGTGGGACTCATGGACCGGCGGAAGCCCATACGGCTTTCCAAACGGGAGATCGATGATGCCGATGCGGTCCTTTCCGTTCTGGCGGGGCATATCAAAACCAGGGTCTACCAGCGGCGGCTGGAATATGCCCATGTATCCCTGAAAAACATCGTAGATAATGCGGGAATGGATATTTATGTCAGTGATTATTATTCCAGCAACATTCTTTTTGTCAATGAATCCATGGCGAAATCTTACGGCGGAGTAGATAAGGTATTGGGCAAGAAATGCTATGAAGTTTTTTCCGAAGGAAAAAAGGAAATATGCCCCTACTGTCCCCGGCGTTTGCTTATTGACGGTGAAAAAAAACCTACCGCCGTTCACAGTATGGATTTTCACCGGAAGATGGACGGTCAATGGTTCCGGGTGCTTCACACGGCTTTTCCCTGGACGGACGGGCAGCTTGCCCATGTGGTCAGCAGCATCAATATTACGGAAAACAAAAGTAACGAAGAATTGATCCGGGATATGGCGGAACATGACACCCTTACCGCATTGCCGAACCGGAGAAAATTCATAACGGATTTGGATGAAAGCCTGGAGGTCCTGAAACAAAACGGCGGTGAGGGTTATCTCTTTTTTATGGACCTTGACGACTTCAAAAAAATCAATGATACCCTGGGACATTTGGCGGGGGACAACCTGCTTTGCGGCATTGGTAAATATCTTTTGGAGCACGAACTGATTTTTGGCCGGTCCTACCGCTACGGGGGGGACGAGTTTGTCATTATTGCCGTCAACAAAAGTGAAGAAGATCTGGAGCAGATCCGGGATGCGCTGCTTGAACGGTTCAGCGCCGAATGGGAGCTTTCGGATATCGGCGCCCTCTGCGGTATCAGCATAGGGGCGGTAAAATTTTCAGGCGCCGATGACAACACCAAGGACCTTATCCAGCGGGCCGATGCGGCCATGTACGAAGTTAAAAAGAGCGGTAAACACGGCTTCCGCCTGAGCGGTGAGAAAAAATGAGCTCCGATTATTCTCGACAAAACCGGCAAATTTGCCTATACTATGAACATGCTTGATTATGCCCAATATATCGCCGATTGGCCCGATATGCCTCAGCCGAATTTTGCGGCATGGCTTACCGACATCGAAGAACAGTGGCAGGAAAAGACCGCCATTCTGTTCCGTCCCGGGAAACAGCCGGATTTTACCCGCTGGTCTTTTAAGTTTTTTGCCGCCGAATGCCGCCGCATAAGCCGGGGGCTTCTGGCCGCAGGGCTTACCAAGGGGGACCGGGTGGCCCTTTGGGCGGAAAACAGACCCGAGTGGATGGCCGTCTGGATGGGGGCCGTCAACGCAGGTCTCGTGATCGTTCCCATTGACTTCCTCGTTTCAGAAAACGAATGTCTTAACATCATCAACATTACCGGGGCAAAAGCTTTTTTCTACACTTCCCGGAGGCATGAATTTGCCCTTTGGCTTTCTGCAAAAGGTGTGTCCATGAATGTCAGCCTCTGCCTGGATCGGGAAGGAGACGATTCCTTCAAAAATTTTGGAACAAATGCCTCAGGTCCTATTCTCCCCGGCGTGGAAGAAATTGCCGAAACGGATCCCGCCTCTATTGTCTTTACCTCCGGCACCACCGGATTTGCCAAAGGTGTGGTGCTTTCTCATAAGGCCATCATTGCCAATGTCAGCGCCGCGATCCGGTCCCTGCGGGCCACTGAAAAGGATATTTTTGTCAATGTGCTGCCTCTGCATCATACCTATCCCACCACCTGTTCCTTTCTTGCACCGCTGTCCTGCGGATCCGGTACGGTTATCGTGGAAAAGCTCGTGGGGAAAGTTGTGGTCGATGATATACACGATGCCAAGGCAACTTTTCTTATCGCCGTGCCTTTGCTTTACGATAAAGTGATGGCCGCCATCGATCACGGCTTCCAGGAACTGGCCGCCCCGCTGCGCGCTGTCTTTAATGTGTTACGAAAAATTGCGCTGGCGGAGGCAAAAAAAGGCAGAGTAGGTTTTGGACGGGCGGCTCTTTACATCATCCGTAAAAAGGCCCGCCTTGCTTCCATCAAAATAATGGTGGCCGGCGGCGGTCCCTTGAGTCCAAAAACCGCAGACTTTTTTGATTCCTTTGGTTTTAACATTGTCCACGGTTACGGCATGAGTGAAAATAGCCCCCTCATCAGCGTGAACACTCCCCGGCATAAAAGAAACGTTTCGGTGGGACTTCCGGTAAAATACACCGATGTAAAAATCATCGATAAAAATGAAGAAGGAATCGGTGAAATCGTCGTAAAGTCCCCTTCGCTGATGCTGGGCTACTACGAAAATCCCGAAGCCACTGCGGAAATGTTCACCGATGACGGTTACCTCAAAACCGGGGACCTGGGTTACCGGGACGATCTTGGTTTTGTCTATATTAACGGCCGCAAAAAAAATCTTATCGTCAGTTCCGGCGGGAAAAATATTTATCCCGAGGAGATCGAGGGGCACTTTGCTAATTCCCGGCTCATCGCCGAAATTCTCGTGGTCGGCAGAAAGGAACAGGAATACGGCGGCGAACAAATTTTTGCGGTAATTGTTCCAAATGCAGAAAATATTACCCAGGATTATCCGGGCAGGGAAAATGACGAATCCTTTATCCGGGAGCTGGTGAAAAAAGAAATTGAAGAGGTGAACCGGACGCTGGTGGGCTACAAAAAGATCAACGATTTTACTTTACGGAAAGAGCCCTTTGAAAAAAATGCCCAGCAGAAAATTCGCCGCTTCATGTACAAGAATTACGAAAGCCCTGCGGCACGGGAGAAGTAAATTCCATAACCCTGCCGTCGTGGGGATGATGAAAGCTTAATTTTTCCGCATGAAGGGCCAGCCGTTTGAGCGGATTTGTTTTTGCATTGTATTTGCGATCCCCCGCCACGGGATGCCCCATAAAAAACAAATGCGCCCTGATTTGGTTCCGTCTTCCGGTGTCCAGCTCCAATTCCAGCAGCGAAAAGTTTTTTCCCCTTCGCAAAAGTTTCCACCGGGTAAGGGCCCTTATGCCGTCTTTTGTTACCACCATCCGCCCTCCCCGGTCTTCCCCCAGCGGCTCGTCGATCACCCCTTCATCCTCTTTCATGATGCCTTCCACAAGGGCAACATAACGGCGGAGGATCACCGTTTCATCCCAGCAGCTCATAAGGCGGCGTTTGATCTCGTCGGATTTGGCAAAAATCATCAGCCCCGAAGTGTCCCGGTCCAGCCTATGCACCACCGCAGGCCGCCGCTTCTCCCCTTTTTTGCGAAGGTATTCTGATAAAATCCAGTAGGCGGTTTTTTCTTTTTCCGTTCCCGATGCTATCGAAAGAAGCCCCGCCGGTTTATCAGCGACAATAATATCCCTATCATCATAAAGGATGATCAAACCCCGCTCAAGTTTTCTCCCCTGGGGCATTAACTTTTTCTTTTTTGCAAAATTGTATTGGCGATCTCCGCAAAACCTTCGCCACATTCTTTTGAGGCAATAAAAGCCGGAGTTTTTTTGATAAGCTCCCCATAACGGCGAACATTGGCGACACCAGAGGCCAGGGGAAAACGGGCAAACATGGGTTCGTCGTTGGGGGAATCGCCGACAAAAACCACCTCCTGATCGCCGGCGCCGGGAGACCAGCCGAAACGGCTGCTCAAAAAATGTTCCGCCATGGAAAGCTTGTCATAATTCCCCATCCAGATATTTACATGGATTGAAGAAATTTTTGCCATGGCCCCTTCTTCAACCGCTATGGCCCGTATTTTTTCCGCCTCCGAAAGCGGCAGCACCGGATCTTCCTCGGCAAAATCCAGCGCCAGATCAAACATCCGGGCAAACTGATCTTTTGCGATCCGCAGTCCCGGTATTTCTTTTAAGGCCCGGTCTTTTATTTTTTTTAAAACCGCATGATCATTCCGCACGGCATGGGGATTAAATTCCTGTTTGAGCGAGGGGAGCCGCTGCCCCGGACCTTCCGGTTTTTCTTCCCAAAAAGCCAACGCGCCATTTTCCCCCACCACACCGTCCACGGGCCATTCCCGGGCAATAAGATCGCACCAGCCCGCGGGCCTGCCGGTAACGGGGATCACTTTAAGTCCCGCCGCCCTAAGCCTCCAGAGGGCATCGTAAGACACAGCCAGGAGTTTTCCCTCCCGGGTGATGGTATCATCAATATCCATCAACACATAACGGATTCCGGCGGCTTCGGCATCGCTCATTTCGGAAATTGGTTTCATAATTAATAAAGGAAGTATATCACAAATTTATCTCTTGTCAATCTATCAAAAGGGTGCTATACTAAAAAAATGAGAAGACATGACAGGGAAATAACAAATATCGACGAAAAAATCAACATTATTGATAAATGCAAAGTGTGCAGGATCGCTCTCTGCGACGGGGAAGAGCCCTACATCGTGCCGCTGAACTTCGGCTATACCTTTGAAAATAATTCATTGACATTATATTTTCACGGCGCCCTTGAGGGAAGAAAAATAGACCTGCTCAAAAAAAACAACAAGGCGTGTTTCGAGGTTGACTGCGGCCATGAGCTGATAGAGGGCAAAGAAGCTTCTGAATACAGTTACGCCTTTGAAAGCATCATCGGATTCGGCAAAATCGTTTTTCTGGAAACTGATGAAGAAAAAACAAGGGGCCTCCGTATTTTGATGAAACATCAAACCGGCAAAGATTTTGAACAATTCAGCGAACAGGCCCTGGCGGTAACGGCGGTGTATAAAATGGAAGTTGACAGCTTTACCGGAAAACGAAAAGCCGGAAGATAATTTTCAGAGCACAATTTCTACACTGGCAAATTCCCCCAAAGCCGGAATACGGATCTCTACAGCGCCGCTGTTTTCAATGATGCTGATGTTATCCCCCCAAAGGCTGCGGGACGATTTTAACTTCTGACCGTGAAGGGGAATCCTCACCACCGCCGGCACGGGGACAATTTCTTTCAGGGGCCGCTGGGAAGCGCCTGTGGTGTTAACCAGGGCAACAACAAAATGATTTTCATCTTTCTGATCTTTAGTGACATTTATCTGAACGCTGCGGGGAGCATCCGCCTGTAAAAAATAATCGCCGCCGGAAGCATAATCCAGTGCGTTTTTGTACACGTCGATGTAATCCTCGTGGCCATTCTGAAAGGCCAGCGCTTCAATGGCATTGGCAAAATAAACCACCCGGCCCTGGCCGTAGTTTCCGGTAACAATGGTGGGGTAATCTGTTTCCATGTTGGGAATCCAGGCATACTCCGGGGGCTGGTTGGGAATAGTGGGAATATGGGTCGCCGCAACCCTGTAATCCTTATTTGTCAATGTTACCAGCAAAGTGGAACCGCCTGTGATGAGCAGCTCCGTATCACCGATATTTTTTAAAACCGGATTTTCCCTGTCCCGGATCAACTGATAGGTATCGTCGGCGGTGTTCACCGTAAGGCCTGTATAGCTAATCCCCAAAAGATCCTTAAGGCCAAAGTCCCCGCGGGCATTACCCTTTTCATCGAACAGCGCAGTTTTTTTGGAGGCCACAAGACCACCGCCGTTTTCCACATATGTACGGATTATTTCCAGATCGTGGTCGGAAATATAAGCGGTGTTGGGTAAAAGCAGGACCTTAATTCCCGCAAGCCGCTCCGGTGACAATTCCGAATCGGGGATGAAGCAGTATTGAATATGATTTTCCAGCAGCACCCGTTCAATACCCCGGATATAAATACCATAATCATCTTTTGTCTCGTCCAGCTTTAAAAGATGATCCCGTGTAACATTGGAATAAAAAATTCCCACATCCGCCGCGGGAACAGAATTGGAAATAAAGGCGCTGTTATTTGCCAGATACGCAAAAATATCTTTTTCGTTGTAAGCCCCCCGGCGGTCGTGGGTGCGGCCCGGATGCTGACCATTAAAATAACAATTCCAGATACCGCCTCCCACACTGGCTATCTGCCACATCCACAGCCGGGTCTCCACCAAAGGATCTTTAACATAACGCCACCGGGTACCGTTACCGCCGGTAACAATCACAGGCTGTTTTTTCGGATCCAGGGCGCGGGAAAAACGGATCGTGGTGGCGGAGTTGTTGATAATATCCCAGGTCCGGCCTTCTCCGGTGTGGTTCTTGCTCAGGAACACGCAGCTCACGATAAAATCAAAACTTTTTTTTGCGTTGAAATGATCGATCCCGGTATTTCGGGTAAATGAATCACTGTAGAGATCAAATATTTCCGCACAGAAAGCTTTTTGCTCTCCATATTTTTTCACCGCGGAGCGCATCCGCTCAATATGCCGGTCCGCCGATTTCGCTTTCCAGGCCCGGTACTCCCCAAAATCATTAGGGTTATGGGGAGGAAGGGGAATCTCCTTTCCCGTAGCACTGCGAAAAGAATCCCGGCAGCTTTTGCAGTAACAGGGTGAATTATCAAAACCCAGAGCGTTCTCCCAAATTCCATCAATATCATAATGACTTAAAAGATGATCGATAAAAGCTTCGGCGTGTTCGTTGGTGTAGTGGGAATGATAACAGGGCCTTGAAATTTTTGCCCCGCCGTAATTGCCGATCCGGGGATTCCCCTCGTGGTCCAGGGCAAACCATTCCGGGTGAAGATTGTAGCGCCGGGGCTCCACACCCCGAAAATCCACCCGGGTGATAAGATGCATCCCCGCCTGGTGAATCTCCGCGCAAAGCCGGGGCAGGATCTCATCTTTCATAAAACGGTTGGGGTTAGCCATGTCCAGGGGATTATCAAAAAAATCTATCACTCCCCCGGCGTTTACCACCAGAACATTGGCGTTCACATCCTTCATATATTTCACGACACCTGCGGGATCATAATCGACAATATCGATCTCCCGTAAAACCGTCTGGAGAAAACGCAAATTTTCCTGATACCAATACTTCGCCATATTTCACCCCCCTAATTCAATTTTGAGCTTTGTTTTTTTTATTATATATGATATACCTATCCCATGGAATATGTTGAATTCGGCAGGACCGGAGTAAAAGTAAGCCGCCTCGGTTTCGGCGGCGCCGTGGCGGGACTAAAAAATTACCTCCACGCATACGATCCCGCCAGCGATGAATCGAAAAATTCGGTTTACAGGGCCCTGGAAACCGCACTGGAACTGGGGATCACCTACTTCGACACCGCTCCGGGTTATGGGGAAGGAGCATCGGAATCCATGTTCGGGGAAGTCCTCGGCGGCGTGGATCCCGGAAAAATTTTTCTGGCGACAAAATGCGGCCCTACCAGTTACGACGGGCTTATCCGTTCGGTGGAAGAAAGCCTGAAGCGTTTGCACCGGGACTACGTCGATCTGATCCAGATTCACGGCAGCAGCTATACCGATGAAAATGTCAGTGAGTTGCTGGGCCCCGGCGGCATGGTGGAGGGGATGGAGAAGCTCAAAAAAGAGGGCGTGGTAAAGTACATCGGTTTTACCAGCGAAGATAACAACCGGGGCCTTTTTGATCTGATGAATTCCCGCCGTTTTGATCAGGTTCAAATGTGTTACAATTTTATTTTTCAGCATGGGTACGAACCCAGCCGTCCTTTCGGCAGCCTTTTAACTGCGGAAAAAAACGGCCTCGGTATCTCCACCATGCGGGCTCCCACATCGGGCACCTTCCAGCGCTGGATGAAAATGATCCGTCCCGACGATACTTTTGATTATAACCGCGCGTTGATCCAGTTTGTATTTTCAAATCCCCTGGTTGATGTGGTTCTGGTGGGAATGAGGAGCGCTAGCCGCGTGCAACAGAATGTGGATATCGCCAATGATCTTTCCGGCCGCGTCAATCTGGATGAAATTCACGGTCGTTATGTTTCGTTATAAAATATGAAAGGATTTTTATGAACATTTTCCCCGTCATAAAAGGCGGCGATGTCCGCTGGGATGCCTTGGTTTTCGGTCATCTTTTCTGGAACCGCTACTTCGGGGAATCGGCGGACAAGCCCCCCCGGGGAATTCCTTCCACCTGCGGCTCCGTTCTGATCCGGGGCAAAGATGCGGAGGGCCGCGATTATGCCCTTATCGTGGATCCCAGCACCCGGCACAGCCCGGCGGAATACTACTTTGATCTTAACCGCCGCACCGGGTTATCACCCGAAGCCATTACCCACTGTTTTGTAACCCATCATCATTTTGATCACTGGCATGGCCTGGCCTATTTTCCCCAGGCCCGCTGGTTCACCGGCCCCGGTAATGCCGCCCTGATCGCCGGGGCAATAAAACAATCGGCGGACAGGGAAAGCGGCGACGGCCTTCCGCCGGGAATCCCCGCAGAAAAACTGGAAGAAGTCTCCGGTGAATTTCTCCCCGGCCTTTCCGCTTTACACCTGCCGGGCCACACGGCGGAGCTCCACGGCATTGCCTTTACATCCGGCGGTAAAAGAATTTTAATCGCCGCCGATGCCGTGATGACCGCCTGTCATTTTCGTGACAGAGCTCTTGAATTTCAAAATGATCCCGCCCTTATAACCAAGGGAGCGGCGACCATCGAAAACATTGCCGAAAGCTTCGACCTGGTGATGCCCGGCCACGACAATCTGATAGTGGTACCAGGGCGGTTAAGCCATCCGTAGAATAGCATCTTCTATCTCGTCGATGGTATCCTCTGGGGTGGAGGCCCCGGCGGAAAGACCTACCACGGGAAAAGAGCGAATCTCCGGGGGAATTTCAGCGGCGCTTTCCACGAGCCACGCCTTTTTGCCGCAGCCTTCCGCAATGGAAAGGAGCCGGCGGGTATTGGCGGATTCACGGCCCCCGGCGATAAGCACCGCGTCAACAGCGGCGCAAAGTTCCCGCAGAGAGTCTTGGCGGTCCTGGGTAGCGCCGCAGATACTATCAACAATTTCCAGGTGGGGGAAGTATTTCAGGATGGCGCCGGCGATGGCGCGATATTCAGATGGAGAAATAGTAGTCTGCCCCAAAAGGGCGGTTTTGGCCCCCGGCTCTTTTTGGAAAAGTTCCGCCGCCAGGTGTTCGGCTTCGGTGGGAGAGGCGGCGACAAAACAGCCCTCCCCGGCATAAGAGGCTATGCCGATAATCTCGCCGTGGTTTTTTTCACCGGCCAGAAAAATCCTGAAACCTCCGGCGCTTAAAGATTGGGCTTTTTTCTGGCTGGCTTTGACATGGGGGCAGGTGGCATCGGCGATCACCGCGCCCCGTTTTTTCAATTCTGTTTCCAGAGCGGGGCTTATGCCGTGGGCCCGGATCACCACGGTGGAATTTTCCAATGAAAAAGGCAGATCATCTTCCGAAAGAATTTTTATGCCCTTTTCTTTCAGCTTAAGCTGAACCTGGGGGTTGTGAATCAAAGGGCCCATGGTGTAAACGGATTTCTCAGGATTCTCCGCACGGATATCCGCCGCCATATCTACCGCCCGGCGGACACCCATACAGAAACCTAAAACTTTTGCTTTTACAAGCCTCATGCCGCAGCAGGGGCGTTTAACTTTTTCTGCGCCTTCTTTTTTGCCCGGTTTTCCCAAAGGTTCACAAAACCGGAGGCGATAAAGATGGTGGAATAAACACCGGAAACAAGGCCGACCAAAAGCGCCAGAGCGAAATCCTTCATGGAGCCGGTGGTAAAGATAAAGAGGACCACTACCGCTAATATGGTAGTAACGGTGGTGATAACCGTACGGCTTAAAGTTTCGGTGATAGCCCGGTTGAGAACATCAACAAATTCATCGTTGGGGAAAAGCCGCCGGGTTTCCCGGATGCGGTCAAAAATAACGATGGTATCGTTAATGGAATAACCCAGGATCGTCAAAATCGCCGCAATGGTGGTGGTGTTAAATTCCATGCGGCTCCAAACCACAAAGGCAACGACCATAAGACCGTCGTGGATAATTGCCAGCACCGCTCCAATGGCGTACTGGGGCTTAAACCGAATCGACGCATAGGCCAAAATTAAAAGCAAAGTCAGGCCCAAAAGGACACCTGCCTGATCGGTGAGCTGTTTGGAAAAGCGGGAACCTACATAATCCGAACGGGTTACCGCCACGCCGCCTTCACCAAAAGTCGTTTCCAGCGTACTGATAATCTTTTCCGCCGGCACCGCCCCGGATGCAGAACCATCAGCAGCAGTCTCTCCCTTTATTTCACTGTCTTCCATGCGGATCATGAAACGCCGTTCCGCAGGCTCCCCCAGGATCTGCACAGAAACCGTACCCAGGGGGGTCAAACTTGAACGTACATCCTCAATGGACACCGGAGCGGCGCCGGGGGGGAAGGTAATGCACCGTGTAAGGATCGGCGCTCAAGAGGGGGTTCCCCTGGGCGCTCTGCACCAGATACTCCGTCCGGATGCCGGAGCCTATGGCCCGGGCGTTAAGCCCCTGTACATTCGGGAGGGCGGAAACCAGCGCCTCCACCGTTTGATATGCGGCAAAGGGAAATTCATAGGTGGTCCCCTCCACCCCGGATCCGGAGATAACGATGGAAAGGCCTGAGCGGTTCATGGAAAAAGATGCGCTGCCGGGACCCACGTAGGTTAAACGAAACGCCGGGGGGGCAAACTGAACTTCCTGAATAAGACCCGCCTGAAAATCGACCCCCAGGTTAAAGCCCTGGGCAATATACCCGACAATGCCGAAGATCGCCAGCGCACCTGAGAAAATGGCGGCGGGAAGGAAATATTTTGAAAAGGGAATAATACGCTTCATTATTTGGTTCCCCCTGCGGCTCCGCTTAAATGCTGTTGGGTTATCCAGCTGACGGTAACTTTTTTGCTGCCCATGACATCGGTGCCGAAATCAAAAATAAGCCGCGACACAAACAGGGCGGTGAATACCGAGGAGAACACGCCGATGGCAAGACTCACGGCAAAACCCTGGATGGGGCCGGAACCAAGCTGGGAAAGGAACAGCGCCGCGATGAATGTGGTGATGTTGGAGTCCATGATGGCCCAGAAAGCCTTGTCGAACCCGGCATCCACCACCGCCTTGCGGCCCTTGCCCAAACGCATCTCTTCCTTCATCCGTTCAAAAATAATCACATTGGCGTCCACCGCCATACCGATGGTCAGGATGAATCCGGCGATGCTCGGCAGGGTCAAGGTAAAGTTAAAGGCCGAAAGAATACTGAACATCAGGTAGATGTTGAGGATCTGGGCGACCACCGCATTGATACCGGCAGTCCGGTAAAAAGCCAGCATAAAAACAAGCACCACCAAAAGCCCGCCCACCAGAGCCCTAAGCCCCTGCTGGATCGTATCTTCCCCCACGGAAGCGCCGATGGCCTGCTGATTAACCACTTCCAGTTCCACCGGCAATG
This sequence comes from Spirochaetia bacterium, assembly GCA_025997615.1. Classification (GTDB taxonomy): domain Bacteria; phylum Spirochaetota; class Spirochaetia; order Treponematales; family Breznakiellaceae; genus BNUV01. Next base: position 1,713 of record BNUV01000016.1, on the reverse strand, counting down.
CGGCGGTCCGCAGCGTCAGGGCGATGTTGTTGGCCTCGTCGGCGCTGAAACCAGAAAGCAGCACCTGATCGCGGATAGCCTGCCTGATAGTCGCCGGATTGCCTTTGACCCGGTCGTCCAGCACAATCGCCATGGGCTTTTCCACATTCACCGAGGTAAGGTTGTAAAAAATAGTCCCCCCCTCGGCATCAAGCATGAAGGTAACTTCCGGTTTGCCCGTCATGGTATCCCGCCGCACCAATGCTTCCTGGATGTGGTTGCCGTCAAGGCCCACTTCTTTTTTTATCGCAATGTAGCGTTTGAATTCATCCAGGCCATAATTGTCTTTTTCGTAGACGCCCCGGATCACCACATCCGAAGGTACAATGGAAGGATCCAGCAGATTACCCGAGCCGTCGAAGGTGGTCGTGGGATGCGTCCGGTAATAATTATCAAAGGTGACGGTCGCTTCCTGATCCACAATGTGGAAGGCCAGACTCCCCTTTCCCATGATGATGGAATTGATCCGCTCGGGATCGGCGGCGCCGGGAATTTCCACATAGATCTGGTCCTGGCCCTGGCGGCGAATCACCGGCTCGGTAAGGCCGAAACGGTCGATCCGGCTGTTAAGGACTTCCAAAGCCCGGTTCACCGCATCTTCCCGGTCCGTGGTGTTCAGGGGCCGGCCCAGTTTTTCCTGTAAGGCATCCAGATTGGCCTGCAGGATGATGCTCATGCCCCCGGAAAGGTCGAGCCCCAACTGGACCGCATTTTTCTGTATATCCTTGAGCTTAAAGATCCGGTCCCGGTAGTAACTTTCGATTGTCTCTTGCGCTTCCTCCCGGTCCGGAAAGGCGGACAGAAGCGCCCGGGCAGTCCACTGCGGGGGAACCGCCTGTTTGGCGGCCTTCAAATTCTTTTTTGCCCTGGGGACCAGGAATTCAAACCGTTCCGGCATATCTTCCCCGGCACGGGCGGCGGTGATGATCTCCTGAAGGTCCACCTGGGCCTTTTCCGATGAATAAAGCTTAATCTGCTCCCGGGAACCCAGCGCCAGGGTCTGATCCTCCTTGGGGATCATGAAATACCACCGCAAACTGGGTAAAAGGAACACAAAACAGATCACCATTATCAAAAGAACGATGAAAAACCGGTATCTCTTGCTCATTTCCTACTCCGAAGTCCCGTTTCCGGAGGCTCCATCCTTCTTTTCCTCAGGCTTTTCTTCCTTGGAGGCTGCTTCCACCGATGAAATCGCACTGCGGCTGAACTCCAGCCGGGAATTTTCATCAACTTTGACCACCACCGTGTGCTCTTTTACACTTTGGATGACCCCGTGGACCCCGCCAATGGTGACGATCTTGTCCCCCTTTTTCAGGGCGGAAAGCATCTTTTGGGTATCCTTTTGCTTTTTGTTCTGGGGCCGGATAATAAGGAAGTAGAAAATCCCGATTATCAAAATAAAGGGGATAAAAGTAGTGATGAGGGAACCGGCTCCGCCGCCCTCGGCCCCCTGGGGAGGCGCCATCAACAGGAAAAGTGCAAATGAATTCATAGATTAACATCCTTACAAACAGAATTGTTTGTTACTATATCACGAAGGGAAAGAAAGGGTCAATGGGGCGCGGTGCCTCATGAAAAAAGTACCCCAAACAAAGGTTTGCCTCATTTAGAAAATGTACCCCAAATAAACGGGCTACTCCGTAAGGTGCGATCTTACGGAGGCCAAAATGG
>BNUV01000015.1 GCA_025997615.1 Spirochaetia bacterium | reverse complement strand
CTTTGGATTCTTGTATTACTTAATTTTACAGGAAGAGGTTTTTTGTTTGACATTGTTTTATAGACAAAAAGAATTTCACCAACATTCTTTTCAGTTATTGTGTCTTTTGTTATTGTGTCTTCAATAGACTTTATTAATTTCGGGAAGGTATAGACTGCGTCGTTCAGGTAAGTTAAGGCTACTGTTTTCATTTCCGAAAGCTTGTCAGGCATTTGCTTTACAAAAAAATCATCTAATAATCCTGTATTTACAGACAATTTGTAGTTTTCATAATTATTTTTAGATTCACAAACATAATTTATAAATGAATCAGGTGTTGTCTCAATAGTATTAAGTTCAAGAGGAATATCTATATTGTTTTCGTTTAAGAAATTTTCTAAATCGCGCAAAGATGTATAGTAGTCAGCGCCATTAAACTTATCCACTGCAAAATATTGTATCTGCTTGCAGATGTGCTTAATTATCTTTTGCTGGGTTTCAGCTTCAACGTAAACGAGCAATGCTTTGTAAGAGTCTTCAAGTTTCTGTGCTTTTATTGATTCTTTTGTTTTTTGTTCAGAAAGGAAAGTCCATAATTGCTGGATAATATCTTTCTGCGTATCACCAAAAGCAGTTATATCTAATTTAGATAAACCTTGTATAATAAAATCAATCTGCGACACATCTATATTTCGTACAGCGTCATCCAGCAAAGTCAAAAAGTGTTTATTCGATGAATATTTATTTATATCATATTCTGGTTCTGTTTTCAAACTATAATCAATATATTTACTTAAAGGTATTTGTTCGGCTTCATCTGGTAAGACGCCGTATACCAATGCTGCTATGTTTTTTTGAAATGCAGGATCATTATAAACGATTTTTGAAATATACTCGCCGAGAAATTCACCAGACAAGATTTCGGTTACGGGGTTTTTCATTATTGCATCTTGCTTCAGGCAAAAAACAGCCATATCAAGGATGTTGATGTCATCATCCCATACGGTTTTTAGAGACACTAATTGGTTGATAAAAACTATCATCTCTCGAATGGTCGAATAAGGTTTTTCAAGCCTAAATATACGGTTGATATCTTCCTGTTTAGAGTTTTCAGTATCACCAAATGCTTCTCTGAATAGACTACCAAATATATTTTTGTAATCCGTCAGGACAGGCGGTGTGACCCTGTATACAATAGGAAATGTTTTAGCAATAAAATATTTTGTGAGTTCATTTAATTCTTTTCCTTCACTACTATCTTCTCCAAACGCACATGACAGATGTTTTGTATCGAAGGGAATTATTGTCCAAATATTCTCAAAACCATCTTCAGAAAAGAATGTATGTATTGATGACCAGAGTTCTTTCACTTTATCAGCAGGTAATCTATCCATATTATCAAACACAACAATCAATTTTTTTTGGTTTTTTGTATCGATATAGTCAGAAATATCCTGCATCCACGCTTTGAACTTTGCCACAGTTGGTTCGTCTTCGTTTATTGTCTCATAGTTTGTTGTTTCTGAATTTTCGTTTTTAGTTATTTGAACTAAATACCCTAAATGACGCATTTCCTCATGACCGCGCATAAGTATAATCCAAAGAATAATACCTAATAAAACCGGTGCGAATGCAATCACAGTTAGTAAAACGATATTAGTTATAATACATTGTGTCTCAAGATGTTCCGAGATAAATAAAGTTAGGGTTGTTAATGCAAGGGATAATGCAGTGAATGAGGCTCCACCATTAAATTTAGGAATAGATTTATTTGTTGTGGTTGTACTTTTCGATAGCAAATGATTTAATTTTTCTTCCCAAGTTATCGTTTTTTTCTCTCTATTAACTAATACATCAATGTTTCCTGAAAGTAATTTTTCGTTTATTAGATCTGTTGTCAGTGTTTCAAGAAAAGAGCGACGTTGTAAATCTTCTTGATGCCCCCACGCATCATATTCAAATATATAGTATTCTGATTCCAATGCTTTTTTTACTTGTTTAATGACATTCGATTTACCCGCTCCCCATGTACCTTCTAATCCAATAATACGAGGCACTTGATATTGATTTTTTTTGCTATCAGTTTTGCGGATATGGCCGGCGATAGCTTTAGTCAGCCGTTCTTGCGACTTACCTTCAAATTTGTCTATTCCACAAGGTTTACTGGAAATAAAATGCGGATATGTGTTTGCTGCTGCGATGTTTTCGTTATTCTCTCTCATTTCGTCTTTCCTTCTACTATATCAATCTCATATGGCTCTAATCCATACAACTTATACACCATCCCGTCAATCTGCGCCTCCAGCCCACTCGTATCCGCCTGTTGGTCGGCGGTTTTGGTGACGAGGATTTGGTCAACGAGAGCAATAAATGGTTCCGTGTCTTTGGCAATTCGCACCGGCAGTTGTTGAATTGTTGCATGTTTTAACGTATACGCACCGCCAGCGGTCATTACGCCGATAAAGCCAAAATAGTATTTCAGTAACTTGCTATTCAATATAGCCAATAGATACTTTATAGGAACAACGGTAGATATAAGTATATAGCCATTACTTGGCAAATAATGTTTTTTGTCATCATAAGCAAAAGCCCATTTATCGGCAGTTAATCCCCAGATAATTTTTTCTTTTTCAAATTGACCATAGTATTTACACGCGCGTAAATTCCACCAATCAATACCTCGATCTGCTCTTTTGACAAGTTCCGTCTTAAAAAGTTCTAAACGTTGAAATATCAAAGGGAAGTCTTTTTTGATATTCAGATCATAACCAGTTTGTAAAAGATAATCGTTGCTTTCGTTGTATACCCATTTTCGGATATTACGCCCTTGCAACATTGGCTTGATAAGTTTCTTATTTTTTTCATCATCAGCAGCGAGTTCTTTTCGTTTCGTATCGTCAATAATGAACGCAGGATTGTAGCCTGTCGTAACTCCACGATACACGTTTATACCGCCTATTTCACCGATACGCTTACAAGAGTGTTCTATTTTCTCTTTTAATGCGAGCTGTGCTGTATCGGAAAATGACCACTCCTCTTGTGAAAGCAGGGATTGTTGGTAAGTCCCTATTTTTTTGTTGGAAGACAAAATTGCTCCTTGAATTCATGTGCATGTAACTTATAGTATTTTTGATATGAAAAATTACTTACTATTGTGGTAGCTTTCTTGACACTCAATACAACACTTGAAACAAGCGCATTTTCAAACACTTCTACTTGCTCAAAATCAAGGATAGTGTGTATTTGGTTTTTCAGTATAAATGAACGGACTAATTTACCATAACCAGTATTGAAAAACTTATTAGTTATGATAAGCACTAATAGACCGTCATTTTTACAAAGTTTTACACCTCCTTCGATAAAATAGACACTAAAATCAGCAGTACCGGAATACACCTCATATAATGCCTTTAGTTGCGATGAAATATATTTTAATTTTTTTGCTTCCACATACGGCGGATTCCCAATCACCACATCAAACCCGCCATCAACGCCGAACATCCACTCGGCATCAAACCAGGAACTGGAGGCGTTTTTATCATCAATTTCCCAGGCTGCGATTTGTTTTGCCGATGCATCGCTCCAGCGGTCATCTATCAGGATTTGGGCGATTTGCTCACGTATCGCTTTATCTTCGGCGCGCAGTTTGTTTTTTGTCGCCGGTGTTTTTGCCGAAAAAAGCCGGTGCCGCACATTTTTTAACGCCGCTTTACACGCATCAAGCTCTTTGTGTTCATTAAACAACGCGGTTGCTTCCGGCGGCTTTTCCAGGCCTATAAGCGTATTGGCGGCGACAAACTTTGTTTCAAGGTTCGGCAGGGGGCGGACACCGAAGTTATCGCGGCTACTGTCGGTTTTTTGGTCAACGATAAGGGATATAAAAAAGCGCAGCTTGCTGATCTGTATCGCAATACTTTGTATATCAACACCGAAGATACAATTTTCCACCAGATAGAGCTTGCGCCCGTAATCAAGTGCATTACGCGCAAATGCCGCTTCAATATCCGCAATGGTTTTATCCCGAATATCGGCATCATCTATCTTTTCGGCCTTCTCCCGCTGTTTTTGCGCCCAGAGCTTATTGTGCGGATCGAGCTTGCCGAGAATGAACGTGAGTTTATGCAGCACACCCATCGGGAACGCGCCGGAGCCGCAGGCGGGGTCGAGAATTTTGCAGGCATCAATAGCGTCTATTAAAACCGCTATCTGTATATCGTTGAAGACATGATCGCTTTCATAATAGCCGATGAGTAATTCCAATGCGGCATCGGCTTCCTCGCCGTTCATACCCGCTTTTTCTATCAGTTTTTGTTGTAAATATGCCTTGATTGAAATGTCGGTCATGTAATCGACAATCTCACGGGGCGTATAAAAACTGCCGGTTTGTTTGCGGGCGCTTGTTTTTGTTTCGGGGTTGTAGCTTGCAAGGAGGTTTTCAAAAACACGGCCCAACAGTTCGGGGTCAAGGGCGATGTCTTCTTCAATCGGCGTGTTTTCCGCAACGGTAAACTTGTATTTGTTGAGTATCGTTAAAAGGCCGTCAACTTTTACATCCCGCAGCCGGGCATCATCAAGTTCCACGGAAATATCGGCGTGCTCATCCTTTGAGAAAAAGAGATAATCGGGTACACAAAGCTCATTATCGGCGCGGTCGGAAAAACCGTCTTCATAGTTGATGACGGCGCCGCCTTCCCTGCCTTTTTTTACCGGATCGGGTCTATCAAGACATTCAAAAAGCCCGCCGTTCATAAACGGTACCGTATCAAGCAGGGTTTTGAATTTACGCACATCGGTAAAATAATCTTCGTAGCGGAAAAGGGTTGTCACATTCTGGTTCTGGCCTTTTTTGCGGAACGCCCGCTGTCTGCGCTCCTGATTCAAAGTCGCAAAGAACAGGTTTTGTAAAACTGCACGGTAGTATGCGCTGCCCTTCATTTGATTTTTTATACCCTGCTCATTGCGCGGATCAAATGTTTTAAGCAAGCCGGTAACAAAAGGCTCGTCAAATAATTGGCGCGGAACAAGCCCTTTTTCTTTTACGAACCACACGAACAAAAGGCGCGTTAAAAGCCGTATCAGGCTTTTTGCGTTATGGTCATCTTCATTATGCGGATTGGGAAACACCACCTTTTGCATTGCCCAAAAGTACCAATGCGACAATTCGCGGTAAAAGCGTTTGTTCAGTTCTTTTGTATCAAGTATCTTTTGCCACGCATCGTGTAATTCAACAAAGTTCGTAACAGGATTATTTGCCGACAGTTCATTGAAAGAAAAATCAAAGAGTATTTCAATATGCGCCCTGTGTGGATTATCAATGGAAATATCTTTGATAAGCGTAACGTGTTCCAGCACGTCCTTATCGCTGCGCCGTTTGTTTATGCGCCGGTCGATTACCGAAAGGGTGATATATTCTCCGTACCGGAATAAAACCAGTACCGGCATGGGGAAAATTTTATTTACCTCGCGGCAAATCCGCGCCAGGAGGGAGCGCGAATATTCATTTTTGGTAAGTTCAATAACGACAAATAGATACGATTCGATTAGTTTGTTGTCAACCTGCCTATTATCCCATAGTTCATTTTGATTGGAAATTTCTGTATTGGATAACTGAAACAGGATATCGAAGTATTTCCATTCGCCCGTGTTGGCTTTTTCAGCATTGAACGTTTCGGGCAGCGGAAAAACTGATTTGAAATAATCAAATGTTTTCTGCTGTAATGGATTGCTGCGACTGGTGTTGTAACCCAGGGACTTAAAAAGATGTATGGCATTTTCGGTTAAATCACCCCGTGTAAAATTTTTAATAGTTTTCTGTATTATTTCTTTTTCCATCATCTATTCCTGTTTAATCACCAGCCATGTTACCAGTTCAAAATCGTCCATTGCAGAAACTTGCGCTGTTTGCGGAATAAGCAAGCCGCCTCTGCCACTTAAAAGGTTCAGATTGCCTTTTTTCCCCGCTGCCTGAATTGTAGCTTCCGCCGCTTTTTTTAGCAAGGTTGAATATTTTGTCATATCTTTGCCGTTATCTGTTTCAGCGTTAAACAGGGCGCAAAGATTCTCATACGCGGTATTTTCACCCTGGCAGATTTGGCGGAATATTTCCAGTATTTGTTTTGAGTGGGTGTAAGTATAGCGCACTTCCCCGTTATCACGGATATATACCAGATAATGGGGATTAAGGGGATTTATCTTATTATTTTCCGCATCGTTTTTTTTCTGGGCAAGACAGAAAATCACCCCCGGCATGATTATTTCAGTTTCCATGCTGTCCTTAGGGACAGCTTTACATTTACCAATGGCATACATTCCCAGAGGGGAATCTTCAAGGCGCTTTTTGTTATTCGCTATAAAATCGGAAAGTTCAAGGCGGAAATCGTCAAGGGTAAAATCGGTAAGGGAGATGGTTTCGTCCATGTCTTCAAGGTCGAGGATTTCGTCTTTAAGGCGCAGCAACTGCGAATTGCGGTAATTAAGCTCGTCGCTTACCAGTTCTTCGATTTGGTCGGATTTTAAAATATTGTCATCGGCAGTTGCGGAAATATCAACAAGCGCCATGCGGGATTCCACCCGGCTTTTAAGGTTGATGTATTTTTCAAGGTCATTGGTGGGCCAAAAATTTACCAGCTTAATCGTTTCGTTGACGCTGCCAATACGGTCTATGCGGCCAAAACGCTGGATAATCCGCACGGGGTTCCAATGGATGTCGTAATTCACCATAAAATCGCAGTCCTGCAAATTCTGGCCTTCACTGATACAATCGGTGGCGAACAGAATGTCAATTTCTTTTTCGCCGCAAAGTGTACTTTGCGAATTATGCGCCCGCTTTTTTGCACGGGGAGAAAAATTCGTTAAAATGCTGTCGTAATCGTTCTTGCCGAATGTCGTTTTTGACCCCGAACCGTAAACCAGGGCGCTTTCAAGATGCAGCTCCTTTGTTATCCATGGTTCCAGATTATTGTAAAGATATTCCGCAGTATCGTAAAATGCGGTAAAAATAATAACTTTCTTATTGTTTTTGTTGAACGGATTATTGATTTTTTCTGAAATGATTTTTTTGAGCTCGTCAAGTTTCGCGTCTCTTTCAGGGTTTACCGCCGACGCATTATTGTAGAGGCTTACCAGTGCGTCCCGGTCTTTCAAAAGATCACTAGCCCACTCATCGAGTTTTAAGTCTTCAAGGCGGAACTTTATTTTTTTGCCGACAAGCCACGCTTCGGCGTCTTCGGCATCCCATGATTCGCTTTCAAGTTCTTCTTGTGATGGTATGAGTTCACCGAAAATACTTTCTCCGGCGTTTTTCGCTTTGTCAAAATCTTTTATTCTACCCAGTACAATATCAATTTTTTTGATGGTACGATCCAGCGTTATTTTGAAAGATTCTATAGAACTTTCAAGACGTTTGAGGAAATTCACCCGCATCATGCCGATAAGGAAATGCTCGCGGCCTGCCTGGGTAAACTGCTTCTGCCCTTCGATTGCCGCCGCCGATTCGTAGGACGCTCTCTTTTCATCTTTAATATATTTTGAAGGATTAAAAATTGAAAGCTGGTAGGTATCAATTTGATCTTTAATTCTATCGTAAGAGGGAAAATAGTTTTTCGTGTCAATTTCGGGGTAAATGGCAAGGGGCTTTTCACGGCGGGGAAAGCTGCCGATTGTCGCCATGTCATAGAAGCCGGTGATATGTTTTCGGGAACGGGCTATGGTCAGCTCATCAAGCAGTTTGAAAAAAGCCGCGTCAAGACGCTGTAATAGTTCTTTTGTCCTGCGGTCTTTATTTTTAGGGTCGGCCCAGCGGGTAAAGTTTGCCTGCGCAGCCGCAAGAACCGCGCTATAGTTTTTAATGCCGCAGGTTTCAAGCAGCGCGTCTTCTTTTCCACCGGTGATAAAAGCAATTTGATTTCGCAAATCACGCAGGGTATTGTTTACCGGCGTTGCAGAAAGCATTAACACCTTTGTTTGATGGCCACCTCTAATTATTTTTTCCATGAGCCAGGAAGCGCGGTTCATCACGGTAACGCCCTCTTTTTCTTTTACTTCGGCGTTCCCCCTGAAGTTATGGGATTCATCGATGACAACAAGATCGTAGGCGCTCCAGTCAAAACTTGCAAGAACGATATTATTTGCGGCGGATTTACCGGAGGCTCTGCCCATATCGGTATGGTACAAAATTGAATAATTAAATCGGTCTTTTTTGAATGGGTTCATTTCCTGGTTTTGGCTTGATTGATACACCGTCCAGTTCTTTGAAAGTTTTTTGGGGCAGATAACCAGAACACGGGCATTTTGCGCTTCAAAATATTTTATGACAGCCAGTGCCTCATACGTTTTTCCAAGCCCCACGCTGTCGGCAATTATGCAGCCTGAATATTTCAGTATTTTATGAATCGCACCCTTTACGCCGTCTTTTTGAAAGTCATAGAGGCAATTCCAAATTTCAGATTCATAGAGGGATGTTTTTTCGTTAAAATATTTGCCCTCTTTCTGTTCGTCAAGCCATGCGGAAAAAATATGGTACAGGGTTTTGTAATAAATAAATTCGGGAGAGTTTTCGGCATACAATTGTTCAAGATAGCCAAGGACTTTTTCTTTTACGTCTTCGACCAATTCGGGGGGGCTGTCCCATATCTCATTAAACCAGTCAAGCAGGGCTTCCCGGTCGCGGTCAATGTCGATTTTCATGTTAAGCTCGATGTTTTTGTCCGGGCCCTGTCCCATACCCAGACCGTGAACGGTAAAATTGGAACTGCCTACAAGGGCTATCTGCTTGCCGCCTGTTTCCGTGATATGATACATTTTGCCGTGGAGAAAATTGGGCTTTACCATGGAACGGATTTCCGCTTTTTCCCGCAGCCAGGCGGCGCAGGAGCGGGCTATGCTTCCCTGGGCCAATTGCTTTTCCGCTTTGATATGCAGTGAATCATCCTCAAATTTATAGGTTCTGGTATTCAGGTTTTCATCACTAACCGATTTTACAAAGGTCGGTTCGCCAAATAGAAAACGGAATTTCCCCAGTTTTTGAAATGACGCCTTTAGCCGGTCCCATGCATGGATGGTAAAATAGGCTGAAACAACGGACATATCGGCATTTTCCACTATGGATTCTTGTAGGAAGCAGCCTACGGAGCCGTGGTTATGATTGTCGCGGATTGATGAAGTACCCATCCTTCTCCCTTTGGGATAGCATAACACAAACCTAGTAAAATGTCTTATCTCCCTCGCAAGCCCCGCTGTCAAAAGCTCAAAAATGTGGTATCAGTATTGCGAAAAAGTTACGAGGCCGATGGAACACGGGAAAACCGCGCCCTTTTTACAAAGGGATGAATTTTCGCCGGTTAAGTAATCTTCACCGCCTGTTTTGTTTCGGCGGAGGCGTAGATGCCGTCGATGACCTTCATGAGGATAAGGGCTTCATGGGGGGTGTTGTAGGGGGCCGCCTTTCCTTCAATAGCTTCAATAAAGTTGACCGCCATGTTGATACGGCCCATGGATTCGTCCTTTTCAATTTTGACCTTTAGATCAGTCTGATGGCCGAATTCTTCCCGGAAAAGGAGGCACCGGTCTATGCTGGTATCATCCAGGCCGTCCCGTTCAAAAAGCCGTTCCACCATGCCCCCGGCCTTTTGCCCCTGAAAGGTGACTGACACTATTTCCCGCTCGTTCATTTCCGCCCAGGAGGAGCGGACCATCAAACATTGGCCGGTTTTAAACGTGACCATGGCGTGGATCGAAGACTCTACATCGGTAACGCCCCCCGCCACATCGGGCATTCCCCAGGGACCCTTGTAGTAGCGGTTATCCATAAAATCGTAAAACACGGAACCTAAGACCTGATCGGGCTCGGGGTATCCCATAAAATACATGGCCAGATCCAGCATATGGGGCAGATCGAGCAATGCGCCGCCGCCGGATACGGCCTTGTTAGTAAACCAGCTTCCAAAACCGGGAATACCGGTGCGCCGTATCCAATATGCCTGGGCTGAATTTATCTTTCCCACGATGCCTTCCCGGATAAACCGTATCATGGCCTGGGACTCGGGGCGGGCACGGTTGTTAAGATCGAAGATCAGATGCTTCCCGGATTTTTTTGCAGCCTCCGCCATCTCCGCCATTTCGGATGCATTCAGGGCCGGCGGTTTTTCGCAGTAGACGTGCTTGCCCTTGTTCAAGGCCTCTATCACCAACGGCTTGTGAAATTTATTGGGTGTGATGATTGAAACTGCATCAAGCCCGGGCTCGCCTGCAATCATTTCCGTAAGGCTCGGGTAAAACCGGGTGATGCCCCGGCTCTTGCCGAAAGCTTCGGCCCGTTTCAGATCCGTGTCCGCCATGGCGACAACTTCCGCCCCTGCCCGGACAAACCCGTCATAATGATAACCCGCCATTCCCCCGGCGCCGACTATACCTACTTTCATCCGGATTGATCCTCCGTTATCTGCTATTATGAATTCCTTTGCTTGACTTGTCAAGCTGTACAAAAACGTAAGGCCCGCGTATAATGATAATGATGGATTATGTGACGGTGATAGGCGGGGCCAATATCGACATCCACGGCTTTTCCGAAAAACCCCTGGTGATGGGGGACTCGAACCCCGGAAGAATCGCTAACTGTTCCGGCGGCGTGGGGAGAAACATCGCCGAAAATCTGGCCCGCCTCGGGGTGGATGTAAAACTTATCAGCGTTATCGGAAACGATGCTTTTGGCGCGCAGATTGTCCGCGAAGGGGAAGCGGCCGGTATTGATTTAAGCCACAGCCTTTTCCTCAAAACAGGAACTTCGGTATATTTGGCCCTCATGGACAACCGGGGTGAAATGGCGCTGGCCCTTTCCGATATGCGTAACCTGGAAAAACTTGACGCCGCTTATCTCAAGAAAAAAAAGGCGCTTATTGCCGGGAGTAAAATTATTGTTCTGGATGCCAACCTTGGCGAAGAAGCGTTACAGTACCTGGTATCTGCCTTTAAGGACCGGCCGCTTTTTCTGGATCCGGTTTCCTCGCTTAAGGCAAAAAAAATAAAGCCTCTCCTGGGGAATTTTGATACCCTCAAATTGAGCAGATTGGAAGCCGCCGTTCTTTCCGGCCTTGATATCGATACGCAAAAAAAGAACCTTCAGAAAATCGGGGCGTGGTTTATTGAACAGGGGGTAAAGCGGGTTCTTATCACCCTGGGGAAAGACGGGATTTTTTGCCATTCACAAAGGGAACATTTTTTCCGGCCGGTGCATTATGTAGAGGCCTTAAGTGCATCCGGGGCGGGGGACGCCTTTATGGCGGGGATTGTGTACGGCACGCTTAATCAGTATCATGATGATGAAATTGCCGAATTTGCAAGTACCCTGTCAACGCTGACGGTGCAGAGCGTCCGGACTGTTTCGGAAAAAATAAGTGTAAGGAATATCAAAAGCCTGATAAAAAAAAGCCGGAAAAATGCGGAGGAGAAAAAATGAAAAACCATATTGAAGGAAAGGCGGCCCCCTACAACACCCCCCATGAAGCCCTTATCCTCATGAAGGTCATCGACGGCATCTACGCCATTTCGGATGCATTCAGGGCCGGCGGTTTTTCGCAGTAGACGTGCTTGCCCTTGTTCAAGGCCTCTATCACCAACGGCTTGTGAAATTTATTGGGTGTGATGATTGAAACTGCATCAAGCCCGGGCTCGCCTGCAATCATTTCCGTAAGGCTCGGGTAAAACCGGGTGATGCCCCGGCTCTTGCCGAAAGCTTCGGCCCGTTTCAGATCCGTGTCCGCCATGGCGACAACTTCCGCCCCTGCCCGGACAAACCCGTCATAATGATAACCCGCCATTCCCCCGGCGCCGACTATACCTACTTTCATCCGGATTGATCCTCCGTTATCTGCTATTATGAATTCCTTTGCTTGACTTGTCAAGCTGTACAAAAACGTAAGGCCCGCGTATAATGATAATGATGGATTATGTGACGGTGATAGGCGGGGCCAATATCGACATCCACGGCTTTTCCGAAAAACCCCTGGTGATGGGGGACTCGAACCCCGGAAGAATCGCTAACTGTTCCGGCGGCGTGGGGAGAAACATCGCCGAAAATCTGGCCCGCCTCGGGGTGGATGTAAAACTTATCAGCGTTATCGGAAACGATGCTTTTGGCGCGCAGATTGTCCGCGAAGGGGAAGCGGCCGGTATTGATTTAAGCCACAGCCTTTTCCTCAAAACAGGAACTTCGGTATATTTGGCCCTCATGGACAACCGGGGTGAAATGGCGCTGGCCCTTTCCGATATGCGTAACCTGGAAAAACTTGACGCCGCTTATCTCAAGAAAAAAAAGGCGCTTATTGCCGGGAGTAAAATTATTGTTCTGGATGCCAACCTTGGCGAAGAAGCGTTACAGTACCTGGTATCTGCCTTTAAGGACCGGCCGCTTTTTCTGGATCCGGTTTCCTCGCTTAAGGCAAAAAAAATAAAGCCTCTCCTGGGGAATTTTGATACCCTCAAATTGAGCAGATTGGAAGCCGCCGTTCTTTCCGGCTTTGATATCGATACGCAAAAAAAGAACCTTCAGAAAATAGGGGCGTGGTTTATTGAACAGGGGGTAAAGCGGGTTTTTATCACCCTGGGGAAAGACGGGATTTTTTGCCATTCACAAAGGGAACATTTTTTCCGGCCGGTGCATTATGTAGAGGCCTTAAGTGCATCCGGGGCGGGGGACGCCTTTATGGCGGGGATTGTGTACGGCACGCTTAATCAGTATCATGATGATGAAATTGCCGAATTTGCAAGTACCCTGTCAACGCTGACGGTGCAGAGCGTCCGGACTGTTTCGGAAAAAATAAGTGTAAGGAATATCAAAAGCCTGATAAAAAAAAGCCGGAAAAATGCGGAGGAGAAAAAATGAAAAACCATATTGAGTACAATGCGGAAGTGCGGAAGGCGCTGGATGAAAACCGGGCGGTGGTGGCCCTGGAATCCACGATCATTTCCCACGGTTTTAACTATCCTGAAAATCTGGAATGTGCCCGGACCTGCGAAAAAATCATCCGGGAAGAAGGGGCGGTTCCGGCAACCATCGGGATCATTCCGGGGAAAATAAAAATAGGGCTCAGTGACGATGAAATTGTTTATTTTTCCGAACACCGGGATGTTCCCAAATGCAGCCGCCGGGACATGGCTCCGATCATCGCCGGGGGAAAATCCTACGGAGCAACCACCGTGGCCGCCACCATGCTCTGCGCAAAGCTGGCGGGGATTTCCGTGTTCGCCACCGGCGGCATAGGCGGCGTTCACCGGGGCGCCCAACAAACCTTCGACATTTCGGCGGACCTTGAAGAGCTGGCCCAGACCGCTGTGGCTGTAGTATGCGCCGGGGCAAAGTCCATCCTCGACATTCCCCTGACGCTGGAGTACCTTGAAACCGCCGGCGTCTCCGTGCTGGGTTATCAAACCGGCGAGTTCCCCAGCTTTTACATCCGCAGCTCCGGCTGCGCCGTGGATTACCGGATCGAAAACCCGGAAGAAGCGGCCCGCATTTTCAAAACAAAGCAGGAGCTGGGCATAAAAAACGGCGTGCTCATCACCGTACCCATTCCCGAAAAAGACGCCATGGATCCGGCCTACATTTCGTCCTGCATCGAAGACGCCCTGGCCCAGGCAAAAAAACAGGGTATCCGGGGCAAGGCCACCACCCCCTTTCTCCTGGCGGAGCTGCACGAAAAAACCGGCGGCAAAAGTGTCGCCGCCAACAAGGCCCTGGTATTCAACAACGCCCGTGTCGCCGCCCGGATAGCTGCGGCCCTGGCCACTTCTTAGATGGTGCTTACAATTTAAAAGGCCGGAAACCCATGCCCTTTGCTAGAATAAACTACCAGAAATAGCAGCTTAGTGCTATTATATGGTGGAGATTCTTTAGCGTCAAGCTCATATAATCTAATAAAATTTAGCTACTAGAATGGGCTATGGGGATACAGGATGTTTTTATTGTCAACATGAGAAAATACCGCAAACAGGCGGGGATTACCCAGGAAAAACTAGCGGAATTTTGTGATACGGATCCCGCTTACATCGGGCAAATTGAAACAGGCCGCCGCTGCCCCTCATTGGAATATGTTGAAAGAATCGCCGCCGCCCTCAATATTGCGCCTTACCGCTTGTTTTATGATGAGGCCGAAGTGGGCGATGAGGGGATTATTGCCCTGCACAAAGAACAAAAACAAAAAATCAAAACAATGTTAATCGAGAATGTTTCCCGCATCTGTTCCATGATCGATGAACAGTATTAGGCTGGCTGTCAATCTTCCAAAAGCCAGTCCAATACATTGCGGCGCTGTATGCCGTTATACGAAGCGGGGGGATCATCATCCAGGGTTAAAAGATATTTTGGATGGTGATCGTTTATGCTGTTCAGGGGCCGGAGTTCCCGTTCCATTGTTGATTGTTCCCGCACGGTTAAGGCAACCTGAAAATACAGGGGGCTCCCTTCTTTTACCGCGACAAAGTCAACCTCGACATTATCGACTTTGCCAAAGCTTATCTCGTAACCCCGGCGCAGGAGTTCCAGAAACACCACATTTTCCAGAACCCGGCCTTCGTCTCCTATTTGTGAGCCCATCAAATAATAGCGGAGTCCCGGATCAACAAGGTAATATTTATCCCCGGTTTTAAGGTGCTGTTTGCCTTTTATATCGTAACGCCCTACACGGTACAGGATAAAACTATCCGTCAGGCCGGAAAGATAATTTTCTACCGTATGCACTGAAATTTTTCTTCCGGCGCTGGTCATAGAATCGGCGATTTTTTTTGTTGATGTTTCAGAGCCGATATTGTCAAACATAAAATGGACTAAACTCTCCAGCATAAAAACATCGGCGACATTTCTTCGGGCCACAATGTCTTTAAGCAAAATGGTGTTGTAGATTCCGCCCAGGTAATTTCGTATCTGCTTTTTGCCGTCTTCCCGGGCCGCCAGTTCCTGGGTATAAGGGAAGGAGCTGTTCATCCGGTAATCACGGTAGCGGCGGGAAAGTTCTCCTTGCCCGGAAAATGCGGAAAGATACTCCTTAAAAGACAGGGGCAGTAAATGAATTTCCACATAGCGGCCCGAAAGCAAAGTCGCCAGTTCCCCCGATAGCATATAGGCGTTTGAACCGGTGATGTAGAGGTCCACATTTTTCTTGATGAACAGGCTGTCCACTGCTTTTTGATAGTCTTTGACATTTTGTATCTCATCCAGAAAGACATAGTTCATCTTTTTGGGCAGCAGCCGCGCCTTGATATAATCGTGGAGCATATAGGGATCGAGCAAATGGCGGTAATCGGCATCCTCAAGATTTATTTCGATTATTTGCTCCGGCGGCACGCCATTCTCAAGCAGGTGCCGGCGATAGAGTTCCAGCAGGGTAGATTTACCGCAGCGCCGTACCCCGCTTACCATTTTAATGAGCCGGGTGTCCCGAAACGCCTCAAGCCGGGTAATAAAAGAAGGCCGTACTATCATAAGATGCAGTATAGTACAAAAACTCCGGGAAAGTCAATAGTTTTTGCAGTATACTGCAAAAACTCTATATGCCGGTGAAAATCCCTTGACACTTCCCCAAAACAGGTATATCCTTAGGGAATACTATGTGAAGTCAGGAGGAAAGATGAAGAAGTTTTTTGCGATCATGATGATCTGCGCCGTGGCGGTTTCCGCCTTTGCCGGGGGAGGTTCCGCCGGTAAGACTGCGGCTGGGGCTGCGGCCTTTAAAGTGGGCCTGGTAACCGATGTGGGCGGCGTCAACGACCAGTCCTTTAACCAGAGCGCCTGGGAAGGTCTCCAGCGTTTCGGTAAGGACACCGGCATGGGGGTGAGCTACATCGAGTCCAGGGACGAGAGCAGCTATGCCCCGAACATCGACACCTACATCGATCAGAAGACCGGCCTTATCTGGGGCGTGGGTTTCATGCTGGGCGATGCCTTTGAGAAGGCCGGCAAGAGCTATCCCAATCAGCAGTTCGCCATTGTGGACTATGCCTACAGCGATGCCCAGGTGCCCAACAAGAATGTTACCGGCGTGGTATTCGCCGCCGAGGAATGTTCCTTTCTGGTGGGTTATATCGCCGGCAAAATGACCAAGACCGGTAAGGTAGGCCACATCAACGGCATTGCCTCCCCCACCATGGAGAGTTTCGCCGTGGGGTATTACGCGGGGGTCTTAACCGCCAATCCCAATGCCCAGATCATGGGCCAGTATTCCGGCTCCTTCGGCGATCCCGCCGCAGGCAAGAATATCGCCAACCAATACTATGCCGATGGCGCGGACATCATCTATCATGCCGCCGGCGGTACGGGGGCGGGGGCCATTGAAGCGGCCCGGGAATTGAACAAGTGGGTCATCGGCGTTGATATGGACCAGAACTATATCGCCCCGAACAACGTGCTCACCAGCGCCCTCAAACGGGTGGATAACGCCCTCTACGATGTTTCCAGCATGGCCCAGAAAGGCACCCTGATAGGCGGCAGCACCCTGCTTTACAACCTCAAGAACAACGGCGTCGGTTACGCCACCACCGGGAACCATATCCCGGCCAACGTGATCAGCGAAGTTGAGGCCATCAAGGCGAAGATCATCTCCGGCGAGCAGAAAGTTCCTGCCAGCGCCAGAGAGCTGAACGCCATGTTCCCCGGCAAGTACACCATGCCCGCCGCGGAGAACTGATAACACGCTCCCAGAAAACAGGGGCCGGGAATAAAAATTTCCCCGGCCCTTTTTGTTTTGCCTTTATTTAAAAATAGCGGAATTACCTAGGCATAAAAAACCTTGCTTTGAAGGAGTTCCCATGGTTGATGCTGAAACTACTACATCACCTCCCGCAGTGGATATGCAGAATATCACCACGATCTTCGGCACGTTTAAGGCGAACGACAAAGTTTGCCTCACGGTGCCGGACCGTTCGATCCACGCCATTCTCGGAGAAAACGGCGCGGGAAAAAGCACCCTGATGAACGTTCTCTACGGTCTGCTCCAGCCGGCTTCGGGGGACATCTTTATCAAGGGAAAAAAGGTCCATATTGATTCACCTTCGCGGGCCATTGAATACGGCATAGGCATGGTGCATCAGCACTTTATGCTGATCCCCCCCTTCACCGTCACGGAGAACATCATCCTGGGGCAGGAACCGGTGAAAGGGGCCGCCGTTATCGACAAGAAAAAAGCCCGGGCCGATGTGCAGGAGCTCAGCGACCGTTACGATCTTAAGGTTGATCCTGACGCAAAAGTTGAGGATATCAGCGTGGGGATGCAGCAGCGGGCGGAGATCCTCAAGGTGCTTTACCGGGGCGCCGAAATTCTCATCCTGGACGAACCGACGGCATCCCTCACGCCCCAGGAAATCGCCGAGCTTGGGGAGATCATGAAGAACCTGGTCCAGGCGGGTAAGACGGTGATCATCATCACCCATAAGCTGGCGGAGATCAAATCCATGGCCAGCCACTGTACGATTATCCGGGCGGGGCAAACCATAGACACGGTGGATGTTGATAAAGTGAGCGAGGCGGATCTGGCCTCCATGATGGTGGGCCGTCAGGTGGAATTTTCGGTACACAAAAAACCCGCCGCGCCGGGGGACACGGTGCTCAAGGTGGAAAACCTCGTGGTGAAGGACCACTGGGACCACTCCGCGGTGAACGGCCTTAACCTTACGGTAGAGGCGGGGGAAATCGTGGGTATCGCCGGGGTGGACGGCAACGGCCAGTCGGAATTTGTTTCGGCCCTCACGGGGCTCCGGAAGGCCCAATCGGGAAGCATTACCATCAGCGGTAAAGATATTTTTAACCGGTCTCCCCGGATGATTTTTGAAAGCGGCGTCAGTTCCATCCCGGAGGACCGGCAGAAACACGGCTTGGTGATGGATTTTTTCGTGGCGGAAAACATGGTGCTGCAGAATGTCCAGGAAGAAGCCTTTTCCCGCCGGGGATTTTTGCTCAAGGACAATATCCTGCGCCACAGCCGGGAGCTTATCGAAAAGTTTGATGTCCGGCCATCGGGCTGCGAGGAACAACGGGCCAAGGGCCTTTCCGGGGGCAATCAGCAAAAGGTGATCGTGGCCCGGGAAGTTACCAATAACAAAGCCCTCCTTGTCTGCGTAAATCCGACCCGGGGGCTGGATGTGGGGGCCATTGAGTATGTGCACCGTTACATTGTGGCCCAGCGGGATGCGGGAAAGGCGGTGCTTCTGGTTTCCTTTGCCCTGGACGAAATTATGAACCTGTCGGACAGGATAGCCGTGATGTTCCGGGGCAAGATCGCCGGTACTGTGGATGGGAAAAATGCCGATCAATCGACACTGGGACTTTTGATGGCGGGAGGCACACTTTGATGCTGCACAGGAAGATCCTCAAAATAATCTGGAACGATACCCTGCTCTATACCTTGCTGGCGATTTTCATCGGTTTCTTTGCCGGGGCGCTCATCCTCGTTATCACGGGTTTTAACCCATTTACGGCCTACGGCGTACTTTTCGCCGGCATTTTCGGCTCCCTGAAAAATATTATGTACGCGGTGCAATACGCCACGCCCATCATCTTTACCGGCTTGGCGGTTACCTTTGCCTTTAAAACCGGGCTTTTTAACATCGGCGCCGAGGGGCAGTATATCGCCGGGTCCGCCGGGGCTCTGGCGGTAAGCGTCCTCTTTCCCATGCCGCCGGGGATACACGCTGTTTTCTGCATCCTCGCCGGTGGTCTTGCCGGGGCGCTGTTCGGCGCCATTGCCGGGGCGTTGAAAGCCTACAAGGGCATCCACGAAGTTATCGTAACGATCATGCTGAACTGGATCGCCTTTTATCTTTCCAACTTCATGGTGATGTCCCCGGCCTTCAAAAAGCCCAACTCCACCGCTTCGGTGGACATCGCCGCCACCTCGAAAATATCCACCGATGCTTTCCGGTCTGTTTTCGGCGCGGTGAGCATACACTGGGGAATGTTACTGGCCCTGGCGGCGGTGATCACCTGCTGGATCATCCTTAACAAAACGACCTTGGGTTTCAGGCTTCGGGCGGTGGGCTTTAACCGGAACGCCGCCGAATACGGCGGTATCTACGTGGGCCGCTCCATCATGATGAGCATGGGAATTTCGGGCCTTCTGGCCGGCCTCGGCGGAGCGGTGCAGGTCCTGGGCGTAGTGGAAAAAATCACCCAGCTTAACGCCCAGGAAGGCTACGGTTTTGACGGCATCTCGGTTTCCATGATAGGCGGCCAGAACCCCATCGGCTCCCTTTTTGCGGGGCTTTTTTACGGCGGCATGAAGTACGGGGGCAGTAAGCTCAACACCATTGGCGCTCCCAGCGAGCTGGTGAACGTTGTCATTGGGGTGATCATCTATTCTATCGCCATCATGGGCGCATTCCGGGTTTTAGTACATTTCTTTAAGGCAAAAAAGGAGGGGTTATCGTAATGATCCTCAGCGCATCCGACATAGGTTTATTGATAAGCTCTACATTGACCTATGCCGCCCCCCTGATCATCGCGGGGATGGGCAGCATCATGAGTGAAACGTCCGGTGTGGTAAATATCGGCATCGAAGGGCAGATGACCATTGGCGCTTTTTCCTGCGCCGCCGTTTCCGTGATCACCGGAAGCCCCTGGA
Source organism: Spirochaetia bacterium (assembly GCA_025997615.1). Lineage (GTDB taxonomy): Bacteria > Spirochaetota > Spirochaetia > Treponematales > Breznakiellaceae > BNUV01. The sequence goes on along the minus strand of BNUV01000015.1, from coordinate 35,632 downwards.
TTGGCCTTTTGGCCGGGGCCGCCGCGGGGGCTTTTTTCGGCCTGCTCCACGGTCTGGCGTCCATCACCTTTAAGGCGGATCAAACCATTTCCGGCATTGCCATAAACCTGCTGGCCCCCGGAGCGGCGATTTATTTTTGCAAGGCAATTTTCCAGGGTTCCACCCAGACAAGGCCCGTGGATCTTTCCGGCAAACTCCCCCTGATGTTTTCCAATGTTTTTCCGCCCACCTCGTTCTTCAACTATATGTTCAGAAACTATGTGTCGGTGTATTTCTGCATCATCATCGCGGCGGGGATCTGGTTTCTCCTTTCTAAAACAAGGCTTGGTTTACGGATACGGGCCATCGGCGAACATCCCCGGGCGGCGGCGACCCTGGGGATAAATGTCTTCAACGTGCGCTACCTCTGCGTGATCCTTTCGGGAGTACTGGCGGCCCTGGGCGGCGCGGTGATCCCCCTGTCAACGGTTTCCTACTTTTTCCCGTCGATCATTTCCGGCCAGGGCTTTATCGCCATCGCGGCGGTGATCTTCGGCAAATTCAAGCCGAAAAATACCGTGCTGGCCTGCCTGCTTTTCGGTTTCTGCAAATCCCTTTCCCTCACCCTGGGGAACCCCAAGTTTGGCCTCAGCGTATCGGTGCATCTCCTCAGCATGATCCCCTACATCATCACGCTGATGGTACTGCTCTTTATCGGACGCAGCCACGCCCCGGCGGCCAGCGGGAAGATTTACGATCCCACTTCGGCGTAAAAGATGAACATAGCAGGATATTCGGTCAAACGGCCCGTCACGGTGATAGTGCTTTACGCGCTGGCCCTGGGAATCGCCGCCACGCTGGTTCCCAACATCGCGGTGGATCTTTTTCCCTCCACCGCCAACCCGGTGCTGTCGGTGTTTACCCGTTTCCCCGGCGCGGGCCCGGCGGATGTGGAGCAGAACCTGACGGACCCTCTGGAAAAGACCCTGGCCGCCTCCCGGGGCTTGATAGAAATGACCTCCAACTCTTCATTTGAAAACAGTTTTATCAATCTGCGTTTTGCCTATGGCACCGATATGGATAATGCCATGGCCGATGCCCAGACCCTGGTGGCCCGATTGGCCAATTCCCTGCCCGACGGCGCCAGTACCCCCACGGTACGGCGTTTCGATATGTCCGCCATGCCTATCATGCGGCTGGTAGTCCGGGGCAATTACCCGGCGGATCAGCTCCGGCTTTTCGCCGAGGAAGAAATTCAGGCCAGGATCGAACGGATTGAAGGCGTCGCCGCGGCGGAGGTTACCGGGGGAACCACCCAGCTTATCCAGGTGGCGGTTTCACTGAACCGGCTGGCGGCCTTCGACCTTACCCTGAACGATATTAACGCCTCCCTCAAGGGGCAGAGCATCCTCTCCTCCGGGGGCAGTCTTTTACGGGGAACCCGGGAATACCAGCTTATGACCCAGCAGGAGCTCATCAGCATCGATCAGATAAAGCGGCTGGTGGTAAAAACGGTCAATTCCAGCGCATCCTCCGGTGCCGGCCAGACAAGCCGTTCCCAGGTCATACGGCTGGAGGATGTGGCCGATGTCAGGCTGTCCTACAACGATAACGCCGCCCGGGTGTATGTAAACGGCGAAAGCGGCGTTTTTATTCAGGTGACCAGCGAAAGCGACAGCAACCAGGTTCTGGCGGCCCGGCGGATCCGGGAGGCCCTGACGGACATCAATGCCGATCTGCCCCGGGGCATCACCCTGGATGTGCTTTCCGATAACACCGCCCTGATCAACGCCACCTTGAATCAGGTGTATTCAAACGCCCTTCAGGGGGGCCTTTTGGCCATGGTGATCCTCTTTATCTTTTTGCGGAACCTCAAAGGCACCCTCATCATCGGCCTTTCCATCCCCATTTCTATCCTTTTAACCCTCATGTTCATGTCGGTTTTCGGCTTTACCCTGAACCTCCTCACCATGACCGGCCTGATCCTCGGCCTGGGCATGACCGTCGATGCTTCCATCGTCATTCTGGATAACGTCCACAACTACCGTGAACGGGGGGCCAAGCCGGAAATTGCCGCAGTGCTGGGCAGCCAGGAGATGATCCGGGCCATCGTCACTTCCACCACTACCACGCTCTGCGTTTTTGTTCCATTGATTATCTATAAAAACGATCTGGAGATGATGGGCCAGCTCTTTAACGATCTGATTTTCACCGTGGTCATTTCGCTGGGCTGCTCGCTGGTGGTGGCCATAACGCTGGTGCCCAGCCTCTGCGGCCATATTCTAAAGCTCGACACCCGTAAACAAAAGCCCCTGAAAAACCCGGTGTTAAAGAAAATCGACACTTCCATGGAAAATTTCTTCCATAAATTGGATGATGCCTATTCCGTGGCCATCGACTACTGCCTTAATCACCGGGCTTTGGTCATGGGCCTGGTGGTCCTGATTCTGGTTTTTTCGCTGATGCAGTTTCAGGGCACCGGCATGAATCTCTTTATCCGCAGCCGCACTGATGATACGGTAAATCTGAACGTAGCCATGCCCCAGGGAACACCTATCGAGGCGGTGGAGGAACAACTGCAGAATCTCGAAAGAATCATCAAGGAAAATGTCCGGGGCTACCGGAGTATCACGCTTACCGCCCGTAAAACCGGAAACAACCAGGGTTCCATGCAGATCATCCTCAACGAACCGGCAAAACAAATCGATAAACCCCAGGACATTATCAACAAGCTTACCCCTTTGATGAATTCCTTCCCCGGCAGCCTTGTAACGTTCCGGGCGGGCCGTTCCATGGGGACAACTTCGGCGGTGGAAATCTCCGTAACCTCCCGGAACGTCAATGCGTTGATGGAAACGGCGGAGGATATCAAGGCGATCATCATCCGCCATCTTCCTGAGATTGAAAATCCCGAGGTGAATCTTAACGAAGGCGCCCCTCAGCTTCAGATTGAAATTGACCGGGACCGGGCTTCCAGTCTTGGGGTTTCCCTTTCCGCCATCGCCTCGGAGATTCGGGCTGCCATAGACGGCGTTACCGCCACCACCGTTTCCCAGGGGGATAAACTCCTCAATGTGATTTTACGGCTCCGCGAGGAAGACCGGCAGGGCCTGCCCAACCTGGACGCCATTTTTGTGATGAGCCGCAGCGGTAACCGCATATCCCTTTCCAATGTGGCCAAGGTAACGGAATCCCGGGCCCCCGCCTCCATCCGCCGGGAAAACCGGGAACGGGTGCTGCGGATCACAGGCGATCTGCCCCAGGGCTATGCCGTTACCGAAGTACAAAAACGGCTGGAAGAAACCGTGGCCCGGGAACTGGTAAGCCGGGAAGGCGTCACGGTGCATTATCTGGGGGAGGCCAAGGAAATTGAGGCCTACAACTGGCGTTTTGTCTTTATCATCGCCGTGGCGATCTTTCTGGTCTTCGGCCTCATGGCCAGCCAGTTTGAATCTTTTGTGGATCCCCTGATCATCTTCTTTTCGATACCCCTCCTTTTTATCGGCGTCATCTGGATCTACAAGATCGGCAACGAAGCCATGTCGGTTTTCTCCATTGTAGGGGTGGTGGCCCTGGTGGGTGTGGTGGTGAACAACGGTATAGTCCTGGTGGATTATACCAACACTCTCCGGGCCCGGGGCATGATGGTCCGGGAAGCCTGTCGTGAAGCGGGCCGTAACCGCCTCCGCCCCATTATGATGACCACCCTGACCACCATCCTGGGCATGATCCCCATCGCCTTTTTCCCCGGCGCCGGGGCCGACACGATTCAGCCCATCGGAAAAACCTTTGTCGGCGGCCTCTCGGTGAGCTTTTTCATGACCCTTTTCGTAACTCCGGTGATGTATTCGGTCCTCAACGGCCGCCACGACAAAAAATTGCTTAAAAACACCGCCCTGGCCGCCAAAACTAAGGCTGCCCCTTCCGTACCCCTGTCCATCGCCGGAGCGGCGGGTAAATGATCTCCGAGGGAAAAATCCCCGCGGCCATCATCGGTCTGGGCCGTATCGCCAGCCTTCTGGAAGATGATAAGCTGCGGGAAAAGCCCTGTACCCATGCGGGGGCTCTGGCGGCTAATCCCGATTGCTTTATCGCCGCCGGGGCCGACACCGATGAGGAGCGGCGGTCCCTCTTTGCCGGCCGCTGGGATGTGCCGGTTTATGCCGATGCCGCTGAAATGATCGACGCCCACGCCCCTAAAATCCTCGTCATCGCCACCCACCCGGACAGTCACGGCAAATACTGCGCCCTTGCCGCCGCCAGGAAAGTCCCCCTGGTGATCTGCGAAAAGCCCCTGGCTGATACCCTCCGGGGCGCCCGGAGAATTGCCGCCCTTCACCGGCAGGGCAAAATCACCGTTCTGGTGAACCATGAACGCCGTTATTCCGGTGATTACCGCAAAGCCAGGGCACTATTGGACGAGGGCCGCCTGGGGCCGCTTCTGGGGGTCCGGGCGCTGCTCTACATGGGCAAAAAACGCCGCCTTTTGGACGTGCTTTGGCACGACGGCACCCATTTGGCCGATGCGGTGATGTTTCTTTCGGGCCGCCGCCTGATCCACCGCCGTTCTTTCGGGGCATCCCTCCGCCGTCACGAAGGAACTGCCTGGCTGGAAGGTCGGCTGGACCACGATTCGGTCCTGGGACCCCCGGTCCCTTTTATCATGGAATTGGGGGCGGGCCGGGACCATTTGGCCTTTGAAATCGAGTTTTCCTGCGAAAAAGGCCGCCTCCGCATAGGAAATGGCCTTTTTGAGGTCTGGGAAAGCGCCCCCAGCCCCTATGCCGAGGGCTTCCGGTCCCTCCAAAACACCGCCGAAGCCTTTGATGGTCCCACGGGCTACTTTGCCAATATGGCCGCTGATGCCGTCGCCTGTGTCCAAAACCCTTCAAAAACTCCCCAATCTTCGGCCCTTGACGGACTCCGGGTTATCGAGTATCTTCATCATGTAGACCGGTGGAAATAAATTTATTTTTTTAAATTTTTTGAATTTTTTTCAAAAACCACTTGATCTTTTTTTTTGGTCTTGATATAGTGACATTCCTTGCTCCTGATTTTTTTTCGGGGAGCTAATTTTTACGCCGGATGGCGTTGAGTCAGGAGTTTGTTTTCATGCCTACTATCAATCAGTTGGTTCGTTTTGGCAGGCGGCAGGTCACCTCTAAAACGAAGTCTCCGGCGCTTCAGCTTTGCCCCCAAAAACGGGGAACTTGTACCCGGGTTATGACCGTCACCCCCAAAAAGCCCAATTCGGCCCTTCGTAAGGTGGCCCGTGTCCGGCTTTCCAATGGTACGGAAGTTACCGCCTATATTCCCGGCATTGGCCACAATCTGCAGGAACATTCGGTGGTTTTAGTCCGGGGCGGCCGTGTTAAGGACCTTCCCGGTGTACGTTACCACATAATCCGGGGGGCAAAAGACACTTTAGGCGTGGAAGACCGCAAGCGGAGCCGTTCAAAATACGGTGCCAAACGGCCCAAGGCGTAGGGTAGAGGTATGGGACGCAAGAAAAAGACTATTGACCGGGGCATAGGTCCTGATCCAAAATACAATAGCGTGGTGGTTTCCAAGTTTGTAAACCGCATGATGTGGCAGGGCAAGCGGTCCATTGGGCTGCGTATTGTCCACGATGCCCTGGGGGTGCTCCAGGATAAGGCCGGTAAAGAGCCTCTGGAGGTTTTCCTCAAGGCCCTGGAGAACGTCAAGCCGGTTATCGAGGTAAAATCCCGGCGGGTTGGCGGCGCCACATATCAGGTTCCGGTGGAAATCCGGGAATCCCGGCGGGAAGCTTTGGGGATGCGCTGGTTGATCAATGCCGCCCGGGCCCGTTCCGGTCATGGCATGGGAGACAGGCTTGCATCGGAACTGCTGGATGCGTATAATAATACGGGTACGGCCTTCAAGAAGAAGGAAGATACCCATAAGATGGCCGAGGCCAATAAGGCTTTCGCCCACTATCGTTGGTAGATTAGGTCCAGCCGGGGGTTTGCCCGGCAGGGAAGGCGGTGATCCTTCCCGGGATTTTTGAAAGGTATCCGGTTTATACCGGATTTTGATTGCCGTCGGCCGGATAGGTTCTATCGCGGTTGTGCGGAAGTCTCGGTGATCCAAACCGATCATCATTTTGATGGATGAGATAGGTGGAGCGGGACGTCAGGTTTCGTGAATAGCAGGCAAAAAGCTTCTGTTATCATGGTTCCTTCGTTTTTGGCTTCTTTACTCCCCCTAAAACTCATTTCTCACGGAAACTAATTTTGTGTCTATAATTGGAAGGAGGACACGTAATGGCTAAAGATAAGTTCAATAGAACGAAGATTCACATGAACGTCGGAACCATCGGTCACGTTGACCATGGAAAAACCACCCTTTCTGCGGCAATCACCATGTATTGCGGCAAGAAATACGGCGACAAGGTCATGAAGTTTGATGATATCGACAATGCGCCGGAAGAAAAGGCCCGGGGTATCACCATCAACACCCGGCACCTGGAGTATCAGTCCGAAAAACGGCACTATGCCCATATCGACTGTCCCGGACACGCCGACTACATCAAAAACATGATCACCGGCGCCGCCCAGATGGACGGGGCAGTCCTCGTGGTGTCCGCTCCGGACTCGGTTATGCCCCAGACCCGTGAGCACATCATTCTGGCCCGTCAGGTAGGCGTGCCCAATATCATCGTCTTCCTGAACAAGATCGATCAATTAGACGATCCGGACCTGGTTGAGCTGGTTGAAGAAGAGGTCAAGGACGTTCTGACCAAAAACGGTTTCCCCGGCGACAAGATCCCCATTATCAAGGGAGCGGCCTTCAAAGCCATGTCCGAGCCGGATAATCCGGAGGCCACCAAGTGCATCGAGGAACTCCTCACCGCCATGGACACTTACTTCCCTGATCCGCCTCGGGACGATGACAAGCCCTTTATCATGCCGATTGAGGATGTTTTCACAATTTCCGGCCGCGGCACCGTGGTCACCGGCAAGGTGGAACGGGGTATTGTCAAGCTGAACGAGGAAGTGGAAATCGTCGGTATCAAACCCACGGCAAAAACCGTTGTTACCGGCATCGAAATGTTCAATAAGCTGCTGGATCAGGGCCAGTCCGGTGATAACATCGGCGCGCTGCTCCGGGGTATTGATAAAAAGGACGTGGAACGGGGTCAGGTTTTGGCCAAGCCCGGTTCGATTCTTCCTCACAGCAAGTTCAAGGGCCAGATCTACTGTCTGTCTCAGGAGGAGGGCGGCCGGAAAACGCCGTTCTTCACCGGATACCGGCCGCAGTTCTACTTCCGTACCACCGATATTACCGGTACGGTTAAGCTGCCCGAAGGTAAAGAAATGGTGATGCCCGGGGACAATACCGAAATTTTCGGTGAGTTGATCCACCCCATCGCCATGGAGAAAGGGCTTCGTTTCGCTATCCGTGAGGGCGGCAGGACGGTGGCTTCCGGTCAGGTTATCGAGATTACCGAGTAAAGTTAAGTGCGGCCCCTTGGGGGCCGCCTGGTGGAGGAATAATGGCAGTAAAGGAACGGATCCGGGTACGGTTACGCGGATTCGATGTAGAGCTTATCGATCAGAGCGCCAAGTCCATCGTTTCTACGGTGCAGAAGGCAGGGGCCAAAGTAACCGGTCCCATTCCCCTTCCTACCCGGATCAACAAAGTGACGGTGCTCCGTTCCCCCCATGTCAATAAAAAGGCTCGGGAACAGTTTGAGATGCGGACCCATAAACGTCTGATCGACATTATTAGTCCTTCTCCCGAAGTAATGGATTCCCTGATGAAGCTGGAGCTTCCCGCAGGTGTGGATGTTGAGATAAAGCAGTAACGTAATTTTCCTATTTGGAGTTGGTAATGTTGGGTCTTATGGCCAAGAAAGTAGGCATGACACAGATTTTTGATGCGGATGGAAACCTGGTGCCGGTAACGGTGCTCAGAATCGATCCCAACGTGGTTATTGCCCAAAAAACAGAGGAAAAAGACGGTTATGCCGCCGTAACCCTCGGTGTGGATGATATGAAGCCTCAGCGGGTCAGCAAGCCCTATGGCGGTCAGTTTCCGGAAAACATCACGCCCAAAAAGCGGATTCGGGAATTTCGTGATTTTGAAAAAGAGGTCGCCGTGGGGGATTCCCTGGGGGTCGATCTTTTTGAAGGCATCCGTTATGTGGATGTTACCGGGGTATCCAAAGGTAAGGGATTCCAGGGCGTGGTAAGGCGTTACAAATTCGGCGGCGGACGGAGAACTCACGGTTCAAAGTTTCACCGGGAACCGGGTGGAACAGGCCAGTCTACGTATCCGGGGAAGACTTTCAAGAATGTCAAGCTGCCGGGCCACATGGGCAACGAGCAGGTAACGACTTTAAGCATCCGTCTTGTCCAGGTGGACAAGGAAAAGCAGCTCCTCATGATACGGGGATCGGTGCCGGGGATAAATAAGGGCCTTGTGGTTGTCAGGGCCGCGGTAAAGAGATAGCCGGAGAATGGGGAAGGAAATGAATAGGACAGTGTATTCTATTGATGGCAAAGAGCTTCGCAAAATTGATTTGGACGAAACCGTCTTTGGTCTTCCCATAAACGAAGACGTGATATGGTATGCCATCAACAATGAGCTTGCCAATAAACGGCAGGGTAATGCCAGTACCAAAGATCGGGGCGAAGTTCATGGTTCCAACGCCAAGCCTTTCAAGCAGAAAGGTACCGGCCGGGCCCGCCGGGGTGATAAAAAATCCCCCATTATGGTCGGTGGTGGCGTTATTTTCGGCCCCAAGCCGAGGGATTTTTCATATTCCATCCCGAAAAAGGCGAAACGGCTGGCTATCAAAAGTATTTTAAGTTTGAAAGTGCAAAGCGATACCTTAAAAATAGTGGAAGATTTTTCCGTTGATTCGGGTAAAACCAAAGATTTGGCGGGTTTGTTGCAGAATTTCGGCGATCCCGAACGGACGGTGCTGATCCTCAAGGATGATGATCCCAAGGTGAAACGGGCTGCGGCTAATATCCCCTGGCTCAGTTACCTTTCCTACAAGCGGCTGCGGGCCCACGATCTTTTCTACGGCCGCCGGGTGCTGCTTCTGGAAACCGCCGCCAAAAACCTTAACGATTTCTATGGGCCGAAGGCGGCCGCAGAGGAGGCCGTTCAATGACGACCTACGAGAATATTCTTATTGAACCGGTGCTTTCCGAAAAAGCCAATGTGCTTCGGGAAGAGGGAAAATATGTGTTCAAGGTGGATCTTTCCGCCAATAAGCTGCAGATAAAAGAGGCGGTTCGCCGGCTTTTCAATGTGCATCCCATCGCCTGTACGGTGATGAGGGTGGGGGGCAAGCCCAAGCGGCAGCGGAACCGGGCCGGTTATACTTCATCCTGGAAAAAGGCGATTGTTCGCCTTCCCAAGGGTGAAAAGATCAGCATTTTTGAAGGGGTGTAAGGTTAATCATGGGGATTAAGACATATAAACCGATAACTGCGGGGATGCGGCAGTGGGTAAGCCTCGATTATTCGGAACTTACCAAAAATGTAACACCTGAAAAATCCCTCACCCAGGGCCGGAAGGACCGGGCGGGCCGGGATTCCAACGGCCGTATCAGTGTCCGGCACAAGGGCGGCGGTCATAAGCGGCTCTACCGGACCATAGACTTTAAGCGGGATAAAATAGGCATCCCCGGTAAGGTGGTTACCATCGAGTACGATCCCAACCGCAGCGCCAACATTGCCCTTGTCAACTATGTTGATGGGGAAAAGCGTTACATCGTCGCCCCCAAAGGTCTTGTGGTGAACGCCAAGATCATCTCCGGTCCCGGGGCTCCCATTGAACCGGGAAATGCCCTGCCGCTGGAAAATATCCCCCTGGGTTTTACGGTGCATAATATCGAATTGACTATGGGCAGGGGTGGGCAGATGGCCCGGTCCGCCGGTTCAGGCGCCTTAATTGCCGCCAAAGAAGGGGATTACGTTACCCTGAAACTTCCCTCGGGGGAAATGCGGATGGTCTTCAAAAAATGTTACGCCACCATTGGCACCGTGGGGAATGAGGATCACATGAACACCCAGTTGGGCAAGGCCGGCCGTAAACGGTGGCTCGGCGTACGGCCCACAGTGCGCGGTATGGCTATGAACCCCGTCGATCATCCCCATGGGGGCGGCGAGGGAAAGAACAAAGGTATTCATCCGGTGAGCCCCTGGGGCCAGCCGACGAAGGGATTTAAAACCCGGAGCAAACATAAGCCGTCTTCCCGGTTTATTGTCAGCCGCGGAAAGAAAAAGTAGGAGCGCAGGGTGTCAAGGTCCATTAAGAAGGGGCCCTTCATTGAGAAGAGCCTGTACAAGAAAGTTGTGGATATGAGCAAGGCCGGGGAACGGCGGATGATCAAGACCTATTCCCGGTGTTCTACCATCATCCCTGAAATGGTCGGCGGAACCATCTCTGTTTACAATGGCAAGATCTGGGTTCCCGTGTACATCACGGAGAATCTGGTTGGGCATAAATTGGGCGAGTTTTCCCCCACCCGGATTTTCCGGGGGCACGCGGGCTCGGACAAAAAGGCATCCAAGTAGGGTAGGGCAATGGCAGTTAAAAGCGGATTTATAGCGAAGACTAAGTACCTTATTGTTTCTCCCTTTAAGATTCGTCCGGTGGCGAATCTGGTGCGGCGCAAGCCCTACACCGAGGCAATGTCCATTTTGGAGAATATGCCCCACAAGGGCGCCCGGCTTATCCGTAAGACGGTAAAGTCCGCCGCTTCAAACGCCTTAAATGGGAACAAGCAGTTGGATGAAGATATGCTTTACATAAGGGAAATTACGGTTGATGAAGGCCCCCGGATGAAACGGGTTTGGTTCCGGGCCAGGGGCCGTGCCGATATGCTTCTTAAAAGGCTCTGCCACATTACCGTGGTAGTTGATGAGACGGGAAAGAAACCGAACGGAAAGGCGGGAGAGTAACGTGGGACAAAAGGTTAATCCGATAGGACTCCGGTTAGGGATCAATCGAACGTGGGCTTCACGGTGGTACGTGGACCCCAAAGAATATGCCGATACCCTGCATGAGGACCTCAAGCTCCGTAAAATGATCATGGATCTGCCGGAGACCAAGGGCGCCGATATTGCTGAACTGGAAATTATCCGGCATCCCCAGCGGATCACCATTACCATACACACGGCCCGTCCGGGGGTAATCATCGGGGTCAAGGGCGCCAACATCGAAAAGATCGGGGCGGAGCTCCAGAAGTCGGTGAACAAGAAGATTCAGATCAAGATCAAGGAAATCCGTAACGCCGATACCAACGCCCAGATCGTTGCCCAGAATGTGGCCCGGCAGCTTTTGGCCCGGTCTTCCTTCAGAAGGACCATGAAACAGGCTATTTCCAATGCCATTAAAAAGGGCAACGCCCAGGGCATTAAGATAAGGCTTTCAGGAAGGCTCGGTGGCGCGGAAATGTCCCGTACCGAGGAAGCCAAAGAAGGCCGCATCCCCCTGCATACCCTGCGGGCGGACATTGACTACGGTTTTTCCGAGGCCCATACTACTTTTGGCGCTATCGGCGTAAAAGTTTGGGTTTATAACGGCATGAAATACGGTAAAGAACAGAAAGAAGATGCGGGGGCCCTGGTGCGCAAACGGCGGGACCGGCTTCCCGCGAGGAGTTAATAGATGCTCAGTCCCAAACGTATTAAATACCGGAAGGTGCAGCGGGGTAATATGCCCGGCAACGCTACCCGGGGCAATTCCGTTGTTTTCGGGGATTTTGCCCTGGTGGCCATGGACCGGATGTGGATCACCAACCGGCAGATAGAAGCTGCCCGTATTGCCCTGAACCGCCACATTAAGCGGGGAGGCAAAATTTGGATACGGATATTTCCGGATAAGCCCTATACCAAGAAACCGGCGGAAACCCGCATGGGTAAGGGCAAGGGCGCCCCGGAATATTGGGTCGCCGTGGTAAAACCCGGCACGGTGATGTTTGAGCTGGGCGGTGTTGACCGTGCCATTGCCGAAGATGCTATGACGCTGGCAGGGGCGAAACTCCCCATCAAAACCAGGTTTGTGGCCCGTGCCGATCTTGAGTTAGGAGCATAATAGATGAAAGATTCTTTCAAAAATTTATCCCTTCCCGAACTCAAGGTAAAACGGGATGAGCTTTCGAGGAAATATATGGATCTGCGTTTTCAGATGGTGATTGGCCATGTGGATAATCCGCTTCAAAAGCGTGTTATGAGGCGGCAGATCGCCCGGCTTAACACTTTGATCCATGTACAAGGAGTAACCAGTGTCTGATGAAGCGGTGGCGGTGGCAGCACCGGCGGCCCCGGTGGCAAAAGCCAGAGGCGGTAAAAAAGAGTTTGTGGGGATAGTCAAAAGCGATAAGATGAATAAAACCATCGTGGTCGCCGTTGAGACCCTGGCCCTGCATCCTCTGTATAAGAAATATGTTACCCGGATCAAGAAAGTAAAGGCCCACGACGAGACGAATGACGCCAAAATCGGGGATCGGGTACGGGTGATCGAATGTCGTCCTATCAGCAAGGAAAAATGCTGGAAGCTGGCGGCGATTATTGAACGCGCACGGTAGGGAGAGTACGAAAAAATGGTTCAGGTAGAGACTTTCCTGAATGTGGCAGACAATTCAGGGGCCAAGACTGTTCAGTGTATCAAGGTTCTTGGCGGATCGAAACGTAAGTATGCCTCGATTGGCGACATTATCGTGGTGGCGGTGAAAACTGCCCTGCCTACTTCCACAATCAAAAAAGGTTCTGTGGAAAAGGCGGTGATCGTCCGGACCCACAAGGAATACCGCCGGCCCGATGGAACCTACATCCGGTTTGACGATAATGCCTGTGTCATCATTGATGCGGCGTTGAACCCCAAGGGCAAGCGTATCTTCGGGCCCGTAGCCCGGGAGCTGCGGGAAAAGGGCGATTTTATGAAGATCGTTTCCCTGGCCCCCGAGGTTTTATAGGAGAGCATGATGGCTGAAGCGGCGCATAAGTTTAAGTTGAAGAAAGAAGATACCGTCCAGATCATCTCCGGTAAGGACAAGGGCAAACGGGGACGGATCCTCAAAATCGTCCGGGGGAAAGACCGGGTGGTGGTGGAGGGCGCGAATATCGTTAAAAAAGCGCAGAAACGCCGGAACCAGCAGGACCGGGGCGGTATTATCGAGATAGAAGCGGCGATCCACAGTTCCAATGTGCAGATCGTCTGTAAAAAGTGTGGGCCTACCAGAATTGGTTACAAGCTGGACGGCGAAAACAAGATTCGGGTCTGCAGAAAATGCGGCGAAGCCCTGTAAGGAGAAGAGCTAGATGAGTAAAACAGAACCGCAATCAAGTCCCCCGGCGCCGCGGCTTAAAAAGCTCTACAAAGAGCAGGTGGCCCCGGAGATGCTGAAGGAGTTTGGATACTCTTCACCCATGCAGACCCCAAGGCTGGAAAAAATTATTGTCAGCATGGGCGTGGGCGAGGCGATCCAGAACAAGAAACTGCTTGATGCGGCCATTACGGACATTACGACGATCACCGGCCAGAAAGCGGTGAAGACCAAGGCCCGCAAGAGCATTGCCAACTTCAAGATCCGTGAAGGTCAGGAGATCGGCGCCAAGGTAACCCTGCGGGGGGCCATGATGTACGAATTCCTGGACAGGCTGGTGAATGTGGCGCTGCCCCGGGTTAAGGACTTCCGGGGGGTGAATCAGAATGCGTTTGACGGTCACGGGAATTATTCCCTCGGAATCACCGAGCAGATTATTTTCCCGGAAATAGACTTTGATAAAATCGAAAGGGTATGCGGACTTAACATCGCCATCGTTACGACGGCGCGGACCGATGCGGAGGCCAAGGCCTTCCTGGCCAAGTTCGGAATGCCCTTCAGGAAATAGGGAGGTACCATGGCAAGAAAGGCGATGATCATAAAGGCGCTGCGGACGCCAAAATATAAAACCAGAAAAGTGAACCGGTGCCGGATCTGCGGACGGGCTAGGGGTTATCTGCGGAAGTATGAGATGTGCCGTCTTTGTTTCCGTAAACTGGCAAGCGAGGGCCTTATTCCCGGTGTTACAAAATCAAGTTGGTAGGAGAGTAGGATGAGCATTTCTGATCCCGTCGCGGATATGCTGACCAAGATCCGGAACGCCGGAATGGCAAAGCATGAAAAAGTTGATATCCCCACCTCCCGGCTGAAGCTTGAGATTGTCAAGATTTTGAAGACCGAAGGGTATATCAAGAATTTTAAGAAGGCCAATCAGGACGGAGCCAATGTGATCCGTGTTTTCCTGAAGTATGACGAGGGAACGTCCCCCATCATCCATGGTCTTGAAAAGGTTTCAAAACCCGGACGCCGGGTTTATATGGGCTATAAAAATATGCCCCGGGTGTATAACGGCTACGGAACCCTGATCGTTTCCACATCGATGGGGGTTACCACCGGGAAAAAGGCCGCCGAGAAAAAAGTCGGCGGTGAAGTTATCTGTACCGTTTGGTAAGAGGAAGGCTATGTCACGAATTGGCAAAATTCCGGTTCAGCTTCCCAAGGGCGTCAAGGTCACTTTTCAGAATGAAGTGATCACTGTTGAAGGCCCCAAGGGAAAGTTGACCCAAAAGTACCATCCCGTTATCTCTTTTGACGGCAAAGAAACCGAAATTGTCGTCAGCCGGGCCAACGAGGAAAAACAGACCAAGGCGTATCACGGGCTTTACCGTAATTTGCTGAACAATATGGTCATCGGAGTTTCTACGGGTTTTTCCCGGGTGTTGATGGTCACCGGGGTTGGTTACCGGGCGGAAGTCCAGGGCAAACTCCTTTCCATGAGCCTGGGCTTTTCCAGTGATATTTTTGTGGGCATCCCCGAGGGCCTTTCGGTCACTGCGGAGCCCAACGGTAAAATTACGATCAGCGGTATCGACAAACAGCGGGTCGGCGAATTTTCCTCCCAGATTCGGAAACTCCGGCCCCCTGAACCCTACAAGGGCAAGGGCATACGGTATGAGGATGAACAGATCAGGAGAAAAGTCGGTAAATCCGGTGTTAAATAAGGAATAGAAGATGTTACGGAAGATGTTGGAAAAAGACAAGAAGCGGCTCAAAAGAAAGGTCCACATCCGCAAACGGATTTCCGGTACGGCGGAGCGGCCCCGGATGACGGTATTTCGGAGCAACCGGTCCCTGTCCGTACAGATTATCGACGATGTCAGGGGCCATACGCTGGTTTCCGCCTCGACGCTGGAAAAAGAGCTGCGGGCCATAAAGCCTACGGTGGCGGGGGGCGGTCAACTGGGAGAAGTCATAGGCAAGCGGCTGCTTGAGAAGAACATCAAATCGGTGATCTTTGACAGAAATGGTTATTTATATCACGGCGTCGTCAAGGCGATTGCCGATGGAACCCGGAAGGCCGGGATACAGTTCTAGGGGGCGGAATGGAACATTCACGGGATAGGGACCGGGATAGAGACCGGGGCGCCGAAAAAGAATTTGTAGAAAAACTGGTAAAGCTCAACCGGACTGCCAAGGTAGTAAAGGGCGGGCGGCGTTTTTCTTTCTCGGCATTAACCGTTATCGGCGACCGGAAGGGAAAAGTCGGTTTCGGCTTTGGAAAGGCCAACGATGTTTCCGAGGCCATCCGCAAGAGCGTTGACAAGGCGAAACGTAACATGGTTATCCTGCCGGTAAAAAACGGCACCATCCCTCACGAAATTCAGGGGCTTTTCAAGGCGTCCCGGGTGCTGCTTAAACCCGCCTGCTCAGGCACGGGGATCATCGCCGGGGGGCCGGTGCGGGCCATCATGGAAGCGGGGGGCGTTACCGATGTGTTGAGCAAATCCATCGGGGCTTCCAGCCAGTACAATGTGGTAAAGGCGACGTTTAACTGCATCAGCAAGATGATGGATGCCAGGTCAATAGCCCGGAACAGGGGCAAATCCCTGAAGGAATTTTGGGGGTAATCATGGCGCAAAAAATAAAGATACGCCTTATCCGCAGTACCATAGGCGCATTGCCGAAACAACGGGCCACGGTCCGTTCCCTGGGTCTGCGGAAGATAGGGTCAAGCACTGAACAGGAAGCCAGTCCCGCTATTTTGGGGATGGTTAAAGCGGTCTCCCATCTGGTTTCAGTAGAGGATGTAAAGTGATGCAGGATTTTAATTTGCACGCCCCCGAGGGCGCCAATAAAAAGAAAAGGATCATAGGCCGGGGCCAGGGTTCCGGCAGGGGCACCACCGCCGGTAAAGGTAACAAGGGGCAAAAGTCCCGGTCCGGCGGCAAAACCTATGTGGGCTTTGAAGGCGGGCAGATGCCTCTGTACCGTCGTCTGGCCCACCGGGGTTTTTCCAACTATCCCTTCAAAAAAGTATTTCAGGTGGTCAATCTCGAGGAAATCGAGAAGCGCTACAATAATGATGAAACCGTAGATGCCGCCAGCCTTATCAGCAAGGGCCTTGTCAAGGGGGCCGTGCCGGTAAAGATCCTGGGAGACGGCGAATTGACCAAAAAGCTGAAATTCCGTGTCAGCGCCATTTCGGCTTCCGCCAGGGAGAAGATCGAAAAATGCGGCGGCTCGGTGGAGATTGCCGGAAAAACCGGAACAAAGGAACAGGTAAAGTAAATACATGGCTAACCAGTTGACCGGCATTTTCAGAGTAAAGGAACTGCGGGAACGGATCCTCTTCACCGCCCTGATGCTGGTGATTTTCCGGGTCGGCGCCGTGCTGCCCATTCCGGGGATCAAAGTCGCTGAACTGAGCGCATACTTTAACTCTCAGCAGAACTCGGGAAATGCCATTGTGGATTATCTCGACTTTTTCGCCGGGGGGGCCTTCTCCAACTTTTCCCTTTTCATGCTGGGGATTATGCCTTATATCTCCATGTCTATTATCATGCAGCTCCTGATTATTGTTTTTCCGACCTTAAAAAAGATCTCCCAGGAGGAGGGGGGGCGGAAAAAAATTCAGTCCTACCAGCGTATAGGCACCGTGGCCGTTTGTCTTGTCCAGAGTTTTGCCATTACCCAATATGCCCGGGGCATCATCAACAGCGGGGTCGACCTCCTCAGCCTTCCCCTGATGCAGTTTACCATTATTGCCGTTATCACTGTTACTACCGGAACCATGTTTCTTATGTGGATAGGCGAACAGATTACCAAGCGGGGCATAGGTAACGGTGTTTCTCTGTTGATCTTCGCCGGCATCGTGGCCCGGCTGCCCTACGCCGTCAATGAGCTGCGGGTTCAGGTGTCGCGGGGGGACCTTAACCTGGTCTTTGTCATCGTGGTTTTGGTGATGTTTGTGGCGGTGGTGGCGTTGGTGGTCTTTGAACAGCAGGGCCAGCGGAAGATACCCGTTAATTATGCCAAAAGGGTGGTGGGCAGGCGGATGATGGGAGCGCAGAACACCTACATCCCCTTTAAGATCAACCCTTCCGGGGTTATCCCGGTTATTTTTGCCTCGTCGATTCTTACCTTTCCCATTCAGATTGCCTCTACTATAGGCAGTAACATACCTTGGCTGGCGGCGGTTTCTTCAGCTTTGAATCCCCGGGGCATCCTGTACAATATACTTTACGTGTTACTTATTATTTTCTTTGCCTATTTTTACACCCAGGTGAGCCTTAACCCCATTGAAATAGCCAAAAACATCCGGGAAAACGGCGGTTCCATACCGGGGATCCGGTCTGAACGCATAGAAGAGTACCTGACAAAGATTTTGAACCGGATCGTGTTGCCCGGTTCCCTGTATTTGGCGGTTATCGCGGTATTACCCACGATAATTCAGCAGCTTTTCAAGTTTCCACCGTCCATTTCATACCTGATGGGAGGAACTTCACTGTTGATCCTCGTGGGGGTTGACCTGGACACAATGAGCCAGGTGGATGCCCTTTTGAAGATGCACCATCATGAGGGCTTGACCCGGCGGGGAAAACTGCGGGGGCGGAATTTGTAGGTATTCCGCCGGGGGCTTGGCAAACCGGCTAAAAATTGTTTATATTGGTATATTACGCTATAAGGGAGTTATAAGATGAAGGTTCGGACAAGTGTAAAGCCGATTTGCGACAAGTGCAAAGTTATCAAGCGGAATGGCATTGTGAGAATCATCTGCCAGAATCCGAAACATAAGCAGAAGCAAGGATAAGGAGATAGTATGGCCCGTCTCGCGGGGATTGACCTCCCGAACAAACACGTAAACATCGCCCTGACCTATATTTATGGCATAGGGCGGTCCAGCGCGGATGATATCTGCAAAAAGTCGCGGATCGATCCTCAAAGGCGTATCAACGATCTGTCCCAGGAAGAATTGAACGAACTGCGGCAGCTTCTTGAAAGTGACTACAAGATCGAAGGCCGTTTACGCACCGAGATTGCTTTGAATATTAAACGGCTGATGGATATTGGCTGTTACCGGGGGCTCCGGCACCGGAAGGGTCTGCCTCTGCGGGGGCAGCGGACCAGAACCAATGCCCGGACCCGGAAGGGCAAGAAAAAGACCGTGGCCGGCAAGAAAAAGTAGGCAACAGTAGGCCAAAATTCAGTGGATTTTTGGCTGTGATGTTTTATAAGGAATTTGGAGGATTTGAGTGGCAGGTACGACGAAGAAACGGAAAGAAAAAAAGTCTGTATATGAAGGGAACGTGTATATTCAGGCTACGTTCAATAATACGATTGTGACTATTACCGATCTTATGGGTAATGCCGTTTCCTGGGCCAGCTCCGGGGGCTTGAATTTCCGCGGCGCCAAGAAGTCCACTCCCTTTGCCGCCCAGACGGTTACCGAAACGGCGGCCCAGAAGGCCCTGCAGGTGGGCTTGAGGGAAGTCCATGTCTACGTCAAGGGTCCCGGCATAGGACGGGAATCGGCAATCCGGCAGCTTGGGGTTATGGGGATCAAGGTAAAGTCAATTAACGACGTGACGCCGATTCCGCATAACGGCTGCAGGCCGCGCAAAACGCGGCGTATTTAAGGGGAAGGAAATATGGCAAGATATACGGGGCCCGTGTGCCGGCTTTGCCGGACGGAGCAAAAAAAGTTGATGCTCAAAGGTGAACGTTGCCGCAGTGACAAGTGTCCCATCAACCGGAAACGGCCTGCGCCGGGAAAAGATCCCAAAGCCAGGCCGGGCAAGCGTTCCGATTACGGCGTTCAGCTTCGTGAAAAGCAGAAGCTCAAAAGAATTTACGGGATGCAGGAAAAGCAGTTCAGCCTTTTCTTTGAACGGGCCCTGCGTATGACGGGGATCACCGGTGAAAATCTTTTTGTGCTTTTGGAACGCAGGTTGGATAACGTGGTGTACCGGCTTCGTTTTGCCGTAAGCCGCAGTCAGGCCCGGCAGACTGTTCTCCACGGCCATGTGTTGGTCAACGGAAAACGGGTCAATGTGCCGTCCTATCTGGTTCGTGCCGATGATACGATTGAAATTGCGGAATCCAGCAAGAATCTGGTGCTTATCAAAGATGCCCTGAAGGAATACGGAAAATCCGGTGTGATGCCCTGGCTTCAGCTTGATCCCGATGCTCTGAAAGGAAAGTTCCTTGCCGCTCCGCGGCGCAGTGATATAACCGATCTCGCCGACATCAAAGAACAGATGATCGTCGAATTATATTCTAAATAAGGAGTTAGCATGGCCCGAAAAAATCTCCTTAGAGGATTTAAACGCCCAAAGGGTATTACCTTTGAGCATGGCGAGATTAGACAGAACTATGGCAGGTTCACCGCCGCGCCCTTTGAACCGGGATTTGGCACCACCGTGGGAAACACCCTCCGGCGGGTTCTCCTTTCTTCGATTCAGGGCTACGCCATTACTGCAGTTAAGATTACCTCTTACGATGCCGCCGGAGCTGCGCACAATATTTCCAGCGAATTTGAAAATATCCCCAACATCGTTGAGGATACGCTGGAGGTTATCAACAACCTTAAACAGGTACGCCTCAAGCTGCCCGACGAAACCGAGCAGATCATATTGCTTTACGAATGGTCGGGAAAGCAGGAAATTAAAAGTGATAATTTTGCCCAGGCCGGGCAGGTTGAAGTTTTAAGCCAGGGTCAGCACATCATGACATTGATGGACGATGCCCGGTTGGAAGTGGAAGTGCAGATAGATCTGGGCCGTGGTTATGTCCCTTCGGAAGTGAATGACCGGTATGTAGAAGTGGTCGGCACTATTCCGCTGGACGCGATTTTTTCACCGGTAAAAAAAGTGAAGTTTTCCGTGGAGCCTACAAGGGTGGGCCAGCGCAGCGACTACGACAAGCTGATCCTTGAAGTCTGGACCGATGGCACAATTAAGCCCGATAACGCCCTGGCGGAAGCGGCCAAGATCGCCAAGGATCATTTTTCTGTTTTTATCAATTTTGACGAGAACAACCTGGGTCTCGATGAAGATTTTGACGAGTCCGATGATCGTGTCCGGCAGATCCTTAACACACCCGTGGAGGAGCTTGAGCTGTCAGTCCGGTCTTCCAACTGTCTTAAAAACGCGAATATTAAAACTATTGGGGAATTGACCCGTAAAACCGAGGATGATATCGCCAAGACCCGCAACTTCGGAAAAAAATCCCTTCAGGAGATAAAAGAAAAACTCAAGGAGTGGAATCTGGGGCTGGGGATCACCGATGTCAATGTGTTAAAGAACGCGGTCAAGATTGCTCCGGAAAAGGAAGAAGAAGATGAAGCATAAAAGAGGCTTTAATCCCCTGGAAAGGATGGCGGCCCACCGAAAAGCCCTCCACCGCAGTATGGTTACCTCGTTGTTCCGCTATGAACGGATCAAAACCACCAAGGCGAAGGCTCTGGCGATACGCCGTTCTGCGGAAAAACTTATCACCAGGGCAAAGGTAGATTCGGTCCATAATCGGCGCATTGTTTCCAGCCGTTTGTTTGATGAAGGCATTGTGGCGAAGCTCTTTACCAACATTGCCCTGCGGATGAAGGAACGGCCCGGCGGTTACACCCGGATCCTCAAGCTGGGGGAACGCTCCGGCGACGCCGCGGAAGAGGTGCTCCTGGAACTGATCGACTACAAACTGGACACCGGCGAGGAAGCGGACAAGAAGGCTAAAAAAGACGAGAAAAAGGCCGCTAAAAAAGCAGCGAAGAAAGAGGACAAGACGGAAAAACAATCTTCCTCGAAAAACGATAAGGATGAAGAAAAGGGGAAAGATAATGTCTAAGGCGCACAGGGGCAAAGGCATTCGGGAATTAGCCGCCCGGGGACGGGGCGAATGTCCGGTCTGCAAAAGAAACAATGTAAAGGTGCTTTACGAGCAGGAAGCGGGGGAGCAGAAACTTAAGATTTGCAAAACCTGCAAGGCGGCATTAAAGCACGGCAAGAAAAGCATCTCCGTTTAAAGAGGCGTACCGGCATATCTCAGCCCAGAGACTGGATGCTGAGAACGCCGGGGATATTTCTGATATTTTTCATCACCCTTTTTAGGTCTTCTCCCATTTCCAGTTGCATGGTAAAAAATCCCGTGAGATGGTTGGCGTTGGACCGCAGGTCTCCGGTTTCCTCCAGACGGCCCTCGATAAGGTGGCCCTGGTGTTTTCGTACCGCCCCTTCAATTTCGGAAAAAAGCTCCGCCTGCCCCCGGGCCTCGATCTTGAAACGTTTGATCATGACATCGGCATTTTCCCACTGCGTCTCGATTTTCCGTTCCTCGAAATCGTTGATGTGGGCCAGGCTGCGGCAATCTTTCCGGTGGACGATGATTCCCCGGCCCCGGGAAACATAACCGATGATGGGGTCCCCGGTGACGGGCTTGCAGCACTTCGCAAAGCGGATCATCATATTTTTTTCGTCTTCCACTTTTACCTGTAAGAAGCCTGCTTCGCCCGCGGCCATGGAAGGCAGCACCTGCAGAACTTCTTTTTCCACGGGCGCCGGCTCTGCAGGTTTTTCCGCGGGGGCCTTTTTTTTCGCCACCACATTTTTTTCGATGATCACCGAATCATCATTTTGCTGAAGCCACGCCCTGATCTTGCTCCGGGCCTTGGCGGTTTTTACGATCCGCAGCCAGTTGATGTGGGGCCTTGCCTGAGTGGAGGTGAGAATTTCCACCACCTGGGTGTTGGACAGCTCGGACGCTAAGGGGATAATGGCGCCGTCGGCTTTGGCGCCCATACAGTGATCCCCCACGGCGGAATGGATGCTGTAGGCAAAATCAATAGGGGTGGCCCCGGCGGGAAGCTCTATCACTTTGCCCTGGGGGGTAAATACATAAATTGAATCTTTGAGAATTTCTTTTTTGATTTCTTCCAGAAAAGCTTCGGAGCTTTTTTCCCCCGCATCTGCGTCCGCATCTGCGCCTGTATCCGCGCCCGCATTTGCGGCCGCATCCGCTTCCTGTTGTTTCCAGTCTTTTATCCGGTTGACAATGGTTATGTCCGTGGGCCTGACCGCCATCTTCTTGATGCTCTGCTTGTAGAGCCAGTGGCTGGCGATACCGTACTCGGCGATGTGGTGCATTTCTTCCGTACGGATCTGTATTTCCAGGAGGCGGCCGCCCGGGGCCATCACTGTGGTGTGGAGGCTTTGGTAGCCGTTGGATTTTGGCATGGCGATATAATCTTTGAAACGGCCCTCCAGCGGTTTCCAGAGCCGGTGGACCAAACCTAAAAGCGTGTAACAATTTGCTATGCTGTCACAGAGAATCCTCAGGCCAAGCAGATCGTAAATATCACCTGCCGCTTTATTTCGTTTCCGTATTTTTTGATAAATCGAATAAAAATGTTTTGCCCGGCTGGAGACCTCCACTTTAATTCCCGCCGCCGCAGTTTCCCCCTCAATTTCCTCCTGTACACTTTTGAGAAAATCCTGCCGTTCACTTCTTTTTTCCGATACGAGTTTTTTTATCTGAGTGTAGGCTTCCCGGTTAATGTACTTGAGTGAAAGGTCCTCCAGTTCATCTTTTATCCAGGAGATACCGAGCCTGGACGCCAACGGTGCATAGATGTCCAAACATTCCTGGGCCGCAATCTTCTGTTCTTCCGGCGGTAGATCTTCGGCGGTCCGCATCCGGTGAAGCCGTTCCGCCAGTTTGATAAAGATCACCCGGATGTCCCGGACCATGGCGAAAAGCATATTGCGGATATTTTCCGCCTCCGCCTGTGTTTTATTTGTTGCGGCGATGCCGGTAATACGGGCTATCCCTTCGGTCAAAAGGGAAACCTGATGACCAAACCGATCTTCCACCGTTTTTCCCGGAGGCAGGGCGATGTTCTGGAGCAGCGCGGCGGTGACGGTATCGCAATCCAAATTCAGTTCCGCAAGGATAGCGGCGGCCGCAAGGTTTTCGGTATTTTTGCCAACCAGATCCATGGCCTGGAGGATCCGATCCTGTTCCCGCTTTTCGTAAATCGCTATTTTTTCTTTAAATTTTTCAGTTTGACTATCCAATTTTTAAATACTCCCGCTGATGACCCGCTGCAGGCCCGCTAAATCCTTCCGCACTTCAATGTCCCCAAACCCTTCTTTTTCAAGTATTTGCCGGATGCTGTCTATTTGTCTAGAGTCGGCCTCCAGGAAAATTGCACCGCCTTTTCGGAGCTGTCCCGGCGCCTCGTGGATGATCCGCCGGATTAGGTCAAGGCCGTCTTCACCGCCATCCAGAGCCAGCCGGGGTTCCCGCCGCACTTCCGGGGCCAGTCCATCAATAAGACCGGAAGCTATGTATGGCGGATTGGCGATGATTAGATCAAAAGGAACATCGGCGATATTTTCAAACAAGTCGCTTTGTATAAAAGTAACAGTGTCATCTGAGCCCAGAAGCCGGGCCGCATTGGCTGCGGCAATTTCCAGGGCCCCGGCGGAAATGTCCGAAGCGGTGACCGAAAGCTCCGGGCCTTCGTGTTTCAGGGCAATTGCCACCGCCCCCGATCCGGTGCAAAGATCCAAAACTTTAAGCGGCGGCCCGTCCCGGTTGGCCTGCTTTTTTACCCAATCTAAAACGGCCTCCACCAGAATTTCTGTATCGGGCCGCGGAACCAGCACCTGGTGATTGACACCAAATTCAAGACCGCGGAATTCACGGCGGCCCAAAATATACGCTGTACAAACCCCTGAGAGGCGGCGATCCAGAAGATCCGCATAACGGCGCCGGATAGTTTCATCAACAAGGTTTGGTCCGGCGATTATCAGCCCTGGGCGATCTGTTCCTAAAACTTCCGCCAAAAGAAGGGCGGCGTCCAGACCGGGGCTGTCCACAAGAGCGTTGGGAGAAGGGGATTTAAGGCGTATAATTCCTTCGCTTAAAAGCTCCCGGACAGTCACGGCATTGCTTAAGAGGCGGCCAGTTTAGTTGCGCCGGATTTCAGCATCTCTTCCCGGGCGGAAAGTTTCAGCGCATCGAAAACATCTTCCACTTCCCCTTCCATGATGCGATCCAGTTTGTAGAGCGTAAGGCCGATGCGATGATCCGTAAGGCGGTTGTCGGGAAAGTTGTAAGTCCGGATCCGCTCGGAACGGTCCCCTGAGCCCACTTGAGTTTTCCGGGCCTCCGCCCGTTCTGCGTGGGCCTTCGCCTCCTCCATTTCGTAAATGCGGGCCCGGAGAATACGCATGGCCTTGGCCTTGTTTTTTATCTGGCTTTTTTCATCCTGACAGTGGACAACGATACCGCTGGGGATGTGGGTGATCCGCACCGCCGAGTCGGTAGTGTTGACGCACTGACCGCCGGGACCGCCGGCCCGCATCACATCGATGCGGAGGTCTTCCTGCCTTATGTCTATCTCCGTTTCATCCGCCTCGGGCAGCACCGCCACCGTCACCGCCGATGTGTGGATCCTCCCCGAAGCTTCGGTGGCGGGAACACGCTGAACCCGGTGCACCCCCGATTCGTAGCGAAGATTTTCGTATACATTTTTTCCGCTGATGGAATAAATAATTTCTTTAAGGCCGCCCAATTCTGTTTCGTTGGAATTCATCACTTCGAATTTCCAGTTTTTTGTTTCGGCAAAACGGGAATACATTCTGAAAAGATCCGATGCAAAAAGAGCGGCTTCGTCCCCGCCGGTACCCGCCCGAATTTCCATGATGATATTTTTTTCATCCAGGGGATCCCGGGGAATCAAAAGAAATTTCAGCCGGTCTTCCGCATCGCTGATCCTGGTTTCCAGCTCCTTCAATTCTTCCCGGGCCATTTCCTTCATCTCCGGATCTTTTTCGTCCGCCATGATCACCCTTGCATCATCAAGCTGGGCCGAAAGAGCTGCAATTTCTTCATGGGCCGCGGAAATTTCGCCCAACTGGGAATATTCCCGCATGGTGTCCCGGTACTTTTTTTGATCCTTCACCAGAGCGGGGTCCTGGATCAGCGCGGATACTTCGTCATACCGTGACAACAGCGAGTCAAGCCGTTCGTTCATTTAAGTTTTCTCCTCAAATTGCGGGCAGGAATAAACCACCAGTTCCATGGGATCGTCCTTCCCCGAAAAGACCTCCATGCCGCCGGCAAGCGTCTCCTGAACCCGGCAGCTCCCATTCGCCCGGCAAAGCGGACAGGCCCCGTTGCCCCGGGAATTTATTTCGATCTGCATGGTAGAAAGTATAGCAGAAAATGAAGATTTAGGAAGGGGGGCCCTTACCCCATCCGCCAAACTCCGCTATACTGATCACCATGGCTTTGAACTGCGGTATCGTGGGGCTTCCCAATGTGGGGAAGTCTACTATTTTTTCGGCTTTGAGCGGCGCCCCGGCGGAGGCGGCGAATTATCCCTTCTGTACGATCAATCCCAACGTGGGGATCGTTAATGTGCCCGATAAGCGGCTTGCGGTTCTGACGGAGCTGTTCAAGCCGGAGCGGACTATTCCTGCGGCGGTGGAGTTTGTCGACATTGCGGGGCTGGTGAAGGGGGCTTCCCGGGGGGAAGGGCTGGGGAATCAGTTTTTGTCCCACATCAGGGAAGTGGGGGTTATCGCCCAGGTGGTCCGCTGTTTTGAGGATGCGGATATTGTCCATGTGAACAATAAGGTCGATCCGGAATCGGACATGGAGACCATCAACATTGAGCTGGCGCTGGCAGACCTTGATACCCTGGCAAAACGGCGGGACCGGGCGGAACGGGCGCTTAAAGTACAGGCCAAAACGGAACAGAAGGCCGCGGGGACGGTTCTGGCGGCGTTGGATAAGATCGGACCGGCGCTGGAAACGGGGAAACCCGCCCGATCTGTTTCATTAAGCGAGGAAGAAAAAGCGGCGGTGTATGACTGCCATTTTATTACGCTGAAGCCGCAGCTCTATGTTTGTAATGTTGATGAAGAAGGCATTCGTTCCGCTGCGGCGGGCAAAGATACAGCCCATGTGGCGGCGGTAAAAAAGCGGGCGGCGGCGGAAGGTTCCGAGGCGGTGGTGATCTGCGGCAAGTTCGAGGCGGAGCTGGCGGACATTAAAGAGTTACTTGAAAAAATGGCCTTTCTTGAAGAGCTGGGGCTTAAGGAGCCGGGGCTGGACAGCCTGGCCCATGCGGCTTACCGGCTGCTGGGGCTTTCAACATTCTTTACCGCCGGGGCCGATGAGTGCCGGGCCTGGACCATCCGTGCCGGGGACAGCGCCCCGAAAGCCGCCGGTGTCATTCATACGGATTTTGAAAAAGGATTTATCAAAGCGGAAGTTTATTCTTACGATGATATCGTGCAGTACGGCGCTGAGGCGAAAATAAAAGAGGCGGGAAAGTACCGGGTCGAAGGAAAAGAATACATAGTCCGCGACGGCGATGTTATGTTTTTCAAATTTAACGTTTGATGGGTGTGCCCTCAATGGATTTGCAAGAGACGGCATCTCTCCGCGTTCTACAGGAATATTTTGGCTATACCGAATTCCGGCCCGGCCAGGAGGAAGTGATTTCCGCCATCATGGAAGGCCGCGATGTTTTGGCGGTGATGCCTACGGGAGCCGGAAAATCCCTGTGTTACCAGATTCCCTCCCTTTTGATGGAGGGGAGCCTCTCGCTGGTTATTTCCCCCTTAATTTCGCTGATGAAGGATCAGGTGAACGCTCTTACTGTTTCGGGGATTAGCGCGGCGTTTCTTAACAGTTCCCTTTCATCCGCCGATTATGCGGCCACACTCCGGCGGGCCCTGGAAGGTGAATACAAAATTCTCTATGTGGCGCCGGAACGGCTTCCCCGGGGAGATTTTCTCCTTCTTGCCAATTCCCGGTCTATAGCGCTGGTAGTGGTAGACGAGGCCCACTGTCTTTCCCAATGGGGCCACGACTTCAGGCCCGGATATTTGGGCATTGCCGAATTTATTGCGTCACTGGAAAAGCGTCCGGTTACCGCCGCTTTTACGGCCACCGCCACCGCTCTGGTGCGGGAGGATATACAAAATCTTCTTCATCTGCGGGAGCCTTTTACCATTTGCACGGGCTTTGATCGTAAAAATTTGTATTTTGAAGTGCGCCGTCCGAAAAATAAACAGAATGCCCTTTTGAATTATCTTGATAAACGAAAAAACCTGAGCGGCATTGTGTATTGTTCCACCCGGAAAAACGTGGAGGAAGTTTGGGCCCTGCTCCGGCAAAATGATTTTGCCGTTACCCGCTACCATGCGGGGCTGGAAGACAGGGAGCGGCATGAAAATCAGGATGATTTTCTTTTTGATCGCAAAACAATAATGGTGGCGACAAACGCCTTTGGCATGGGCATAGATAAATCAAACGTATCTTTTGTGATCCACTACAATATGCCGAAAAATATCGAGAGCTATTATCAGGAGGCGGGCAGGGCGGGCCGTGACGGTGAAGTGGCGGACTGCATTCTTTTTTACAGCCCCCAGGATGTGCAGATCAACCGTTTCCTTATCACCAAGGGCCGTGAAAATGATGAAGTTGAACGGGACGAAGCCCTTATCGAACATAACCTGGAACTTTTAAAACACATGACTTTTTACGCCACCGGTACGGAATGTCTCCGTTCACGGCTGCTGCATTATTTCGGCGAAGCGGCCCCCCATTACTGCGGGAACTGCTCTGTCTGCAACACGCTTTACACCGAGGAAGATATTACCGAAGAAGCACAAAAGATCGTCTCCTGTGTGTACCGCATAAAACAGCGGGGCCGGAGTTTCGGCAAGGCCATGATCGTCAATATCCTCCGGGGCAGCAAAGCGGAGAAGATTATCAGCGCAGGGCTGGACACCTTAAGCACCTGGGGGATCATGGCGGATGTTGACGGGCACCGCATACGGAGTATTCTGGATTACCTCTGCGATGAAGCTTACCTCAAAACGGAAACCGGGGAATATCCCGTGGTGGTTCTGACCCCCCGCTCGGAGGAAATCGTTTTTGAGAAGAAAAAAATCACGATGATGCTGGCGCCGGAAATTCCGCAGGCTGAGAAAAAATATAAACCTTCAAAGGACGCTGCCTTTACCGGGCAGCCCAAGGCTTTTGCAGATGTCCCCGAAAGTAATGTTCCGGCAGTGGCAACAACCGACGACGAGACCCTGTTTGAAAAGCTGCGGGAGCTGAGGGCCCGCCTGGCCCGGGAGGCGGGGCTTCCGGCCTACATCATTTTTTCCGATGCCAGCCTCCGGGATATGTGCCGCAAGAAGCCGCGGAACCGGGTTCATTTCATGGAAGTTGCCGGGGTGGGGACGGTCAAAATGGAGAAGTACGGCGAGGTTTTTACCGATTTGATTCGAAATACCCTTGACAGATAGTAAAATCAGACTTAGGATATGTTATCATCTTATAAGGTCTATTGGAGGAATAGTATGAAAAAGACGATCATCAGCATGATGGTTCTTTTCCCGGTTCTGCTGCTCTTTGCGGCATGTGGAGCAAAAACCCAGGCGGATAACGCCGCTTATGTTTCAAAGGGAAAGGCGGATCCCCTGGCCAAGTACAGCCCGGAGATTACCATGACATCGGTAAGGACCATGAGCCCCACCGATAAGTTCGACAAAAACGATCCCGATCAGGAATCCTACGAAAAAAACCGCTGGATGCGGGTATATAAGGAAGATTTAGGGATCAATATAAAGTGGAACTGGATTGCGCCGGATGAAGATTCGGCCCTTGCCCGGTGGAACACCAGCATTGCCGCCAACGACATCCCCGATTTCGCCTATGTGGGAAACAATGTGTACAAACAGCTCTACGATGCGGACCTGATCGCTGATATGAAGCAGATATTTGCCGATTATGCCACCGATGAGCTCAAGGCGACACTGCTGCCCAGCGACTACGATATGCTCACCTTTGACGGCCAAATGCTCGGCTTCCCCGCGGGGCGCAAACAGTTTGCCGGTACTACCATGCTCTTTGTCCGGCAGGACTGGCTGGAAAAAGTCGGTCTCCAACTGCCTGAAACCATTGATGACGTGGTAAAAATCGCCAAGGCCTTCAAAGACGCCAAACTGGGGGGCAGCGACACCATCGGGATTATCTTCAGCAACAACCTCACCGGCGGATCCAACTTTGGTGCGGCGGACGGCAAATGGGACGGTTTTGTGAATGGTTTCGGCGGCTACCTTAACTACTGGGTCCAGAAGGGAGGCGCCCTGGAGTACAGCTATATACAGCCCGAAGTCCGGGAAGCCCTGGTCTATGCGCAGAAGCTCTACAAAGACGGCATCATCAACCTGGATTTTGCCTCCCTTACCCCGGCCCAGGCCCGTGAATATGTGGCGTCCGGCAAATGCGGTATTTTCTATTCGACTGCCTGGAACGTTACCCAGAGTATGAATACCCTGGTTAAAGATCAAAAGGCCCGGATGGTCAATTTGATGTCGCCTCCCGCAAAGGCGGGGCAGAAGCTTCCGGTTCAGACCAACTACAACGGCGGTATGCGGACCTTTGTTTCCAGGAAAAGCAAAAATCCCGAAGCGGCGGTTAAGCTTGCCAATATTTCCTACGCATATAAGTTCAAGGACTGGCACTACTACATGATCGGCAATAACGATGAAGCCTGGTACAAGTACCTGGCATGGGGCGATTTCTTTGCCCCCGCGGAAGACGATCTGAAAAAATCCTTTGCCATGGCCGAGGCGGAGCTTACCGGTAAACCCATTGAAGATCCTTCCTGGGCCGGCGAGTACAATATGTTCAAAACGGCGGTGGCAGGGCAGACCGATCCCTGGCCCACCATGCTCTACGGCCCCAAGGGAGACTACACCACCCTGTACAATGCGTATCTGGAGAACCGGCTTCTTGTCGATGTTTTCCAGGGTCTGCCCACAAATACCCTGGAACTTAAAGGCAATGTGCTGCGGACTGCGTTGGAAGCGGCCTTCTTTGAAGTTGTCATGGGCGCCGATATTTCTACCTGGGATCGGGCGGTGGAAGCCTGGAAACGTGACGGCGGAACACAGATCAGCTCCGAAGTCAACGAGTGGTACAAAGGTTTAAGCAAGTAAGAAAAAGTTTCAGAGGCATTGCTTTGTAAGCAATGCCTTTGTTTTTTTTGCCTAATGGAGTTGTTTATGGCAAGTATCAATACCCGAAAAAAATCTCTCCTGGTATTATTGCAGCACGAAGGAGCGTTCCATGTGATGCTTCTGGCGCCGGCAATTTTCGTCCTTATTTACCGGTATGTTCCCATGGCGGGAATTGTGCTGGCCTTCAAAACATACCGGGCGCGGCTGGGAATATTCGGTTCACCCTGGGTGGGGCTGGAAAATTTCAAAATCCTTTTTAGTATGCCCGGTTTTCTTGATGCCATAAGAAATACCATTGTTATCGCCCTGTCAAAGATCGCTTTAGGCATCGTGGTACCGGTGGTGTTTTCCCTGATGCTCAACGAAGTTTCAAATCCCCGGATAAAAAAATCCGTTCAAACCATTGTTTATATGCCTCACTTTATTTCGTGGGTGCTTATGGCGGGAATTATCATCAAGATGATGGCCCAGTACGGGATCATCAACAAATTTATTACTTCCATGGGCCTGGATCCGGTGATGTTCCTTTCGGACAAACAGCTTTTTCCCCAGATCGTCGTTTTTACCGACATCTGGAAAGAATTCGGCTACGCTTCCATTGTTTATCTGGCCGCCATCACCGGTATAGATCCGAACCTTTACGAGGCGGCGTCCATAGACGGGGCCGGACGCTGGAGGCAAACGCTCCACATTACCCTGCCGGGGATGATCGCCACGATCATTTTGATGACGGCCCTTTCGCTGGGGCGTGTTCTGGACGCGGGTTTTGATCAGATTTTCAATTTGTATTCCCCGGTGGTTTATAAAACCGGCGACATTCTGGACACCTTTACCTATCGTATGGCTTTTCAGAATTCCCAGTTTGCCATTTCCACCGCGGCGAGTTTGTTTAAATCGGCCATCGGCTGTTTTATGATCGTCTTCTCCTACCGGATTGCATATAAAGTATCCGGCTATCAGATTTTTTAGGGGGGCGTCATGGCATATTCAAGCACAAGCAGAAAAATATTTCTCTTTATCAATACCACGCTCTGTATTTTGATCGCCCTGATATGTCTGGCGCCCATGCTGCATATCCTTGCCATTTCTTTCAGCGGCAAAGATGCGATCATCTCCGGGCAGGTTGGTTTTTTGCCGATTAAAGCCACCTGGGACAACTACAAATATGTGGTAAAAGAAGACGCTTTTTATACGGCATTTTTCATTTCGGTGGTGCGGACCGTTTTGGCCTGGGCGGTCCAGTTGTCCATGACGATACTGGCGGCTTATCCCATCTCTACCAGCAAGCGCCGCTTTCATGCCCGCAGTTTTTATACCTGGTATTTCCTGGTGGCAGTTCTTTTTTCAGGCGGCCTTATCCCCACCTACCTGGTGGTGCTCCGAACGGGCATCATCAACTCGATTTGGGCGCTGGTGCTTCCCGGAGCGGTGCCTCTTTTTGAGGTCATCCTTATGCAGAACTTTATGAAGGCCCTGCCGGATGAGATTAGGGAATCCGCCTCTATAGACGGGGCGGGGCAGTGGCGGACCCTGGTGCAAATAGTGATTCCCCTTTGCCAGGTATCCATTGCCACCATTTCATTGTTCATCGTGGTGAATAACTGGAACGCATGGTACGACGGAATGCTTTACATCAACAATAACAAATTGTTCCCCCTGCAAACCTATTTGCGGACCGTTATCGTACAGCCCGATTTGACCCAGATACAGGATGCGGCGGACATGGCGAAGATGGTAGCTTCCGGCGGCGCCGATGCGGCAAAAATCTTCCTTGCCATGCTTCCCATCATGCTGGTCTATCCCTTTGCCCAAAAACACTTTGTTAAAGGCATCGTCCTTGGCAGTGTGAAGGGTTGACCCCGGCCCGGTAAAACGGGATACTTAAGGTAAGTATATTTTTTGGAGGCACGAATATGAGCATTATTGAATATGTGGAGGCTCGGGAGATTCTTGATTCCCGGGGAAATCCCACGGTAGAAGTGGACGTGGTACTGGAAGATGGCTCCCTGGGACGGGCGGCGGTTCCTTCCGGCGCGTCTACCGGCGAGCACGAGGCGGTGGAGCTTCGGGATGATGACAAGAGCCGTTATCTGGGCAAAGGCGTCCTCAAAGCGGTGGAAAACGTGAACAACCTTATCGCCCCGGAGATTCAGGGCCTGGACGCCCTGGATCAGGTTGATATTGACCGCACCATGATCGAGCTGGACGGCACCGAAAACAAGGGCAAACTGGGGGCCAATGCGATACTGGGCGTCTCCATGGCTACCGCCCGGGCGGCGGCGAATTTCCTGGACGTGCCCCTTTACAAGTACCTGGGGACCTTCCACGCCAACCTTTTGCCGGTGCCCATGGCCAACATCATCAACGGCGGCAAGCACGCGGACAACAAAATCGACTTTCAGGAGTTTATGGTCATGCCCGTGGGGGCCGATTCCATCCGGGAGGCGGTCCGCTGGACGGCGGAAATCTTCCACAATTTAAAGAAACTCCTCCACGATGCGGGAAATAACACCGCCGTGGGCGACGAAGGTGGTTTTGCCCCGAACATTAACAACGACGAGGCCCTGGAATTTATCATGAAGGCCATCGAAAAGGCCGGTTACAAGCCCGGCGAGCAGATTGCCATCGCCTTGGACTGCGCCAGCTCGGAGCTTTTTGACGAAGGCGGCAAGAAGGGTTACAAGTTCTGGAAGTCCAACCCGGACAAGATCTTCAGCGCCGATGAAATGATCGACATCTACACCAAATGGGTCAACAAATACCCCATCATCTCCATCGAAGATCCCCTGGATCAGAACGACTGGGAAGGCTATGTGAAGATGACCAAAGCCCTGGGTTCCAAAATCCAGATCGTGGGGGACGATTTCTTCGTTACCAACACCAAGCGGCTGGAACGGGGCATCAAAGAAGGGTCCTGTAACTCGATCCTGATCAAGGTGAATCAGATCGGCACCGTCACCGAGACCTACGAGGCGGTGGAAATGGCTAAACGGGCGGGTTACACGGCGATCATCTCCCACCGCTCCGGCGAAACCGAGGACAGCTTCATCGCCGATTTGGTAGTTGGCTTGGAAACCGGCCAGATAAAAACCGGCTCCATGAGCCGCACCGACCGGGTCTGCAAGTACAACCAGCTTATGCGGATTGAAGATCAGCTTGAAGGCGTTTCCGAATACGCCGGGAAAAAGGCTTTCTACAATCTGAAGAAGTAGTTTTTTAATCTGTTTGATAAAGCCCCGTGCAATTGCCCGGGGCTTTTTTTACGAGGGGATGCTACACAGCCTTTTTACGCCGTTCAAACCGCCGCAAACCTGTTATACGCCATTTGTTTGTGCGCCGATTCTCCTGCAAAAACCGCTTGACAAAATATGTCGCATAGTGCATATAATAATAGTGTGGTCAATCAACTATACAAATGAATATGAACAATGGTTCTCAGAGCAGGATGAGGATGATAAGGTGGCTATCGTTGCAAAAGTTCGTCTCCTTGCCGAATTTGGTCATCAGCTAGGTAGACCGTATGCAGATACTTTGCATGGTTCAAAATATGCTAATTTGAAGGAATTGCGGGTTTCGCATAGTAATGCTGTCTTTCGGATTGCTTTTTGTTTTGATATAAAACGAGAGTGTTGGTTGTTGCTCGGTGCGGATAAAAAAGGTAAAAATGAAGATGATTTTTATCGTAATTTGATAAAACAGGCAGAAAATTTGATTGAAATAAATCATCTGGTTTAACAGGAGGCAAATATTTATGGACGCAATAGCAATGATGGAATCAAAAATGACTCCTGAATCAATAAACAAAGCTCGAATAATAGCAGAGCAGGAAATATTGACTATACGCCTTTCTCAATTAAGAGAAAAACTCGGTAAAAGGCAGGAGGATTTTCTTACATTTAGTCAGACATCAATTTCACGGCTTGAAAACCGGAAAGATATTCGAATTTCAACTTTAATTGAATATTTAAATGATATGGGAATGGGTTTGGAAATAAAAACGTATCCCAAAAATGATCATTATGAAATTGATGAAGAAGTATTATTAAAAGTATAGGCGTAGGCGTACAAACAAACTGGCAACGCATAAGGGATGATTGTTAATCAGTTGATACCCCAACTCTGTGGCTCCTACTGAGCGCCCTCGGGGTGGCAGAAGATCACCGACACATGGCCTTCCAGGGCGGCGCCGGGGATACGGTAGGGCAGGAAAATCTCATCCCCCTTTTTGACAGGGATTTCCCCTCCTTCAAAAAGGATCTTTCCCGTCCCCTCAATGACAATGGCTGTCTGGGGAAAACCCGTGGAACGGATCTCCGCTTTGCCCTGCACATCCGCCCGGCTGAAGGAGAAAAACGAGGTCTGATCCGGCCCGATGAGGTAGTATTCCCTGCCCCAGTCTCCCTCCCGGATCGTTTTTGGGGGAATCCGCCAGCGCCGCAGGTTTTCCTCGTAACCGCAGCCGTCGTAGACAAAGGTGCCGAGCATCCGCTCGTCGTAGACCGTATCATCCGCCATGACCTTCTGTTTGATGGGTACCACGGTGATGTCGCTGGGCTCCTGGACTTCAATGACGAAACAGCCTTCGCCCAGGGCATGGGGGAGGCCGCCCCCCACAAAGTAGGTTTCCCCCACCCGGACGGGGATCTTGTGGCAGAGTTTTTCCATTGCCCCCATGTCTTCCGCCCGGTAAAGCTTCTCCAGATCCTGCCGGGTGACCCCCTCCTTAAAACCCAGGAGAATATAGGCGGGCTCCGCCGTATCATCCCGGGTGCCAATGACATACCAGCTCTCTTCCTTGCCGAAATTGCTGTTAAAGGCCTTTTTCGCCCAGGGCCGGGTAGGATGGGCCTGGAGTATGTACTGGGCCTGGGCATCCAGGTATTTTATAAGCATTCCCAAATTTTCACCGTGTCTTTTATAGTGCGTTTCCCCCAGCACTGCCCGAGGATCCAAGG
This sequence comes from Spirochaetia bacterium, assembly GCA_025997615.1. GTDB lineage: Bacteria > Spirochaetota > Spirochaetia > Treponematales > Breznakiellaceae > BNUV01. The sequence continues at coordinate 341 of BNUV01000015.1, read as the reverse complement.
CGATGGCTTCAAAGAGGTACATCCGCCTTCCGTCGGGGAGGATCGTCTCCGCGCAGCCCAGATGGGGATTATCTTCCGGAGGCTGCCCCACCCGGGTAACCGAGCCTATCCAGGCCTCCGAGCCGTTATCATCGTCCGCCGCGGGGCTAATCCCCCGGAACTTGTCGATTTCCCGTCCGCCCTTGCCCCGCACCTTGTTGGGTACGAGCCGCCAGGGCTGGTTAAACATATCCCTCATAAGAACCTCCAAATGTAGTTCCCCATAGACAGAGATATAGTAAAATGATAAACTACTCCTTTGCAAGGAGCTTAAGCATGGTTATTGCCGTAGTAAGGATTAT
>BNUV01000014.1 GCA_025997615.1 Spirochaetia bacterium | reverse complement strand
ACTTTTACGTTCAACCCAAACAGACCAGAAGCGAAGTACCAGACGAAAACAATTCAAGGCGGCGCTCAATCAAGATTTCCTTCATGACGTTTTATTTGGCAAATGTTAAATGCTTTTGCCCTGTATTACGCCCTGTTGACCTGAAAATCACCAGGTGATATTATGATACATTGGGTTATTTATGGAGATGATGGATGGACAGGGAAGAGCTTTTGATTAAACTGCAAGCCATATCAATTGAAGAAAAGCTGGCCCTGCTTTCCGACACCGACAAGGTCTATCTGCGGGGCTACATGGATTGCCTCGCGGACTTGCCAAAGGCAACTCCTCAAGATAATCTGAATGAAGGACAATCTAACCCGTGAGCAGCCTCAAATATACCCTCGGCAATATCATTACCAGCCGGGACGAACTTTCCCCCCGGAACTTTCGCAGGGGCCTCTGGGCGGCAATTCTCGTTTTCCCCCTGTCCGTCATCATCGGAGACCTCCGTTATTTTGACCAGCACTTCCGCCTGTTGGGGCTGGAATCCTGGGAACTTATGCTGTTTCCCCTGGGGCTCGGCTGGCTCGTCCTGGCCCTGCTGCCAAAACGCCTCATAATCCCCGCCCTCCGCCTGGGGGCTGTCCTCTGCGGTGTAATTCTCCCCTTCCAGCTTCTTTTGCCCGAGGGCCTGGCGCGGTTTTCCCTGTTCATGGCCTTCCAGTTCCTGAACGGCGTCTGCGCCGGTTCCGCTTTTTACCTGTTCTGCTTTGCCCTGAACAATGTGGAGCGGCTCTTCGGTATGATCCTGCTCCAGTGCTACTACGGCTTTTACTACACCTTCTGGCGGGCCTTCCCCGGAGTTCAGGCGGCGGGTAAAACCTGGGGCGCCGTTGTCGTCATGGTTCTGTACCTTGTTACGGTTCTGCTCTGCCGTAAAAAAGAAGGCCTCCTGCCCGGCCGGGAGGGACTTTCGGACATGGCAGGAGACGGCAAAGGCTCCGGTGTTTCCCTCGTTATCGGTCTGGATGTCGTGTATTACCTTGTCATGTGCATGACCAATTATGTCGAATATGCGGAAAAACGGGTGAACAGTTGGGCTTTTGGAGCCGGAGAATTCGCCGCCATTGCCCTGGTTTTGATCCTCCATATCCTCATCAACCGGAGCGCCCTGTATAGCTGGCTCCTGTTCATCGTCCTCTCACTCCTGGGCCTGGGAGCGCTCCTGTATGACGCGCCGCCCACGATTCTTTCCGGTTCCTTCGCCTATGGCCTGGGCGAAGGCCTGGGCTACATCATCATCTTCTACATCTGCGGCGGGGCTATCAAACGGAGCAGATCCCTCAAAATGTTCAGGCTCTACTGCCTTATGTTTTTTATCGAGTATTTTGTTATCTCCGGCATCCTCACCAAGTGCAACGACCTGTTTTCGGGGCAGTCCCACATCCTGACCTTTGGGATGGTTTTTATTCTCTGCTGCGTCTGTTTCCTGCTGACGCCGCTCTTGCAAAAGAAGGTGTTCGACGCCCCCTGGACGGACGGCCTCTATCTGACCGATATGGTTGAATACGCCCCGGTTCTGGCCGAAGCGGAGAAGGTAGACACCGAAAAACACCTGGGCCTTTCCCCCCGGGAGACTGAAGTTTTTACCCTGCTCCTGACGGAAGCCCCTGCCAAGCAGATCGCCCATACCCTCAAGATCAGCTACTCGGGCGTCAATTTTCATACCAAAAACCTCTATCGCAAACTGGGCATACAAAGCCGGACGGAGTTGTTTGCGAAATTTGGGAAGAAATAGCCTGAAAGGTGCGGCTGATGAGGGGAGATCCAGTATAAGAGTATCATGTCCGGGCTTTGGTGAGAATTTCCGGATTACTGGCGGCATAGTCCAATACATCTGCCATAATAGATGTATAACCGCATCCCAGAGCTTTGTATTTTGCCAATACATCAGGCTTGACCCGAAGGGCAATCACGGGGGATGGATTCCGCCTGTTCCTGCGGCGAGCCACCGCCATAGCCGCGAATTCCTGGAGGGCTTCCGGGGTGGATGCGGGGCTGTCCTCCGTATAGTGAATAGGCTTTTTTGCAATCGCCTTGAGCTGCTTCATCTGTTCCTTAGTCGGCTTTTGCCCAACCTTCACCGTCGATTGTATAATACCCATGGTAACTTCTCCTTTCAGCCTTATCGGCCAGTCGTGCGGATATTAACCGCTTATGTTCTCCGCGCTCGGTATAAACGGTAAACATTACTTTCCCAAACTTCCCTATTGTCTGCCAGCGCTCCTCGCCGGATGTATTCCCCTCGCTGCGGTCAAGGCGCTCCAGCCTTTCGGGGTCCGCAAAAACATATTGCGCCAGTTCGAAGCCCAGCCCCTCATGGTCGCGCTTGTTTTGCTCATTCTTCACTTCATCCCACTCAATGCCGACCAACTGCATATATATAACGTAATACGTTATTTCACTATTGTCAAGAAGCTCCTACAATACGCCTTTCACACCCTGATTTTGAACCTACCTACTAAATTTAGTAGGTCAAAATCTGACTAAAAACCTCCAAAAACACCCCAACCTACTAAAGTTAACAGGATTGCAGACAACCGCTTCGCTTGTATTATTTTAACAAATTTAAAACAAAAAGGAGAAGCGATTTAATGAAGCAGGGAACCACAAGCGCAGAGCGGGCTGCCCTGGTGAGCCGTCTTACACCCGAGGAACACGAAATCTATCTCTGGCTGCGGCAATGTTTCAGTATAGCCTGGATAGCCGAAACCCTGGAGATGGAAAAGCGGCTGGTCAAAGTCCTTGCAAAACAAGTCTTCAAAACCCTGAACGTCATCAATCAGTGGGAACTGGTCCGGTATTACGCCTCTCTGAACCGAAGTAAACCCCCTGCCCCGGCAATACAGATCGAGGAACTGGCCTGCACGTTGGCCTTTTACCCCGAATACCGCAGGGAGGCCGCGCCGTGGACATGAAACAACAAGGAGCTATCAGAGACATGCCCATAGAGGAAAAACTGGCCCTGCTTCACTATACCGACAAGGCCTATCTGCGGGGCTATCTTGACCGTGCCTTGTTTGAAGTTCGCCGGGCTCAGGACGGTAGCCATACGAGGAAGCGAAAGACGCCGATCTCTGGGCGAAAAACCTCCGTGATTCAGTTGTGCGCCTTGAACTGTTCCGTACCACAGGTGGCAGTAGCGATCCAGGATGGGCAGATACGACCTCAGCAAAATCGACGACACCTACCGGATAGACCAGATGATTCCCAGGGGCAGCGACCAATGGATTAGGTTTAGTTACCTCCGGTAAACAGCGGCACAGCCGCGAAGGAGAACGTAAATGGGTATTTTAGATTTGTTCAGAGAGAAGAAGGCAGAGCCGCCGCCGGTGTGTCCCAAATGCGGGGATGCGGCATGGCAGTATGGAAAAACCAGGGTTTGGTATAGGGTGTCAAGTTCAAGTTCGACCACAAAGACTACCACCGACCGTTCCGCCCGGAACATGACCGAGTCCTTATTCGGTACCGGTGAGCGAAAAACCTCTTATTCAACTACCACAATCACCGATTATGATGGCTTTGAAATTGAGGAAGGAACGTGCCCCAAATGCGGTCATACAGTTTTTGAGGTGGAAATATATAAATGGCAAAGGAACGGGGGCATCTCAATCACGGATTACCTGAGGTCAAAACCGAAAGACAGCCGCTGGTTCAATGAAATTCCCGATGCTCCCCGGATTACCGATTTGGTATATGTCCAATGGACTGAAGACGACTATGCAGATAGCTGCTGGTATCCCCATATCATCACCGGCTTCAGTGATGACGGAGTCATTAACACAAAGAATTTCGGCAAAGGCTATTCAACCATAAGGCAGAGCCATATTCGGTACTTTGCCGATGTAGCCAAAAATCTTCCGGCTTATTCATATCATACCCGGAAGGCTGAACAAGCCCTGGATGCGCAGGGTTGGGACTATGGGAACTTTGACCGTATAAAGTTTGGCGCTCCGGTCATAAAGGACATTCCGAAAAAGAAGGGGTATTACATCAAGCAGATTGTCTTCTCCGTAATAGGCGGGGCTGTCCTCGGCCTTTTAAGCGGATTGCTGTTACAATGGATTCCCTTTATCGGCCCCCTCGCGGCGCTGGCCGGCACCATCGCGGGCATACTGTTTGTTTTCAATCAGTATGTTCCCGAAGATACGTCACCTTATTACAAGGGCTACCAAAAGCATAAACGCACCCAAAATATCCTGCTAATTGTTTTGCTGGTTATTATGGCGGGCCCCCAGCTCAACGAATCTTTCAGACTTCTTGTAAAGGATTTCACCCCCAAGCCTGTTGTTACCGCCCCTGTCGTTGCCACCGGAACAAAGGCTACGGTAACATCGGACGTCATCAATTTACGGGACGAACCTTCGTCTTCTGCGGATTATGTCAAGGATCTTAAAACAGGCGACATAATCACCATCACCGGCCCGTCCATTGATGTCGGCGGCAACAACTGGTGGGTACCGGCGGAACACGAGGGTGTCAGCGGCTACTTCCCCATGCAGTTTCTAAAGATAAATGAGTAAGGGGCAAGGCAAAATTGGGATCATCTATGCCCGTATGGGCAAGGAATTTTTGAAAGGCGGGAAACCGCCAAAGGATTGCATCATGGCGCAGCAATTAGAACTTATGGAAGGTGAGGAAGAAATAATGAAGTACCAGCTGTCCCACGACAAACGCATGAAAGGAAAGTGATATACTTTTCCATAAGACCTTGGGAGGGGTTGAAAGATGGAAGAGGTATTATCATTTCTAGAAAGTCTGGAAGATGACCGGCAGCAATGGAAAATAGTGCATAGCCTAAAAGACATCGTGGTAATAGTGCTATTTGGGACTCTTGCGGATTGCGATCAGTGGGTAGAAATAGGGGAATGGGCGAAATATCATCAGGGATTATTGAAAAAGGTCATAGAGTTAGCGCATGGGATACCGTCACATGACACGATTCAGCGGGTAATGGCGAGCATAAAGCCTGAAACATTCAAAAGACTTTCGGACATGGCAGGAGACGGCAAAGGCTCCGGTGTTTCCCTCGTTATCGGTCTGGATGTCGTGTATTACCTTGTCATGTGCATGACCAATTATGTCGAATATGCGGAAAAACGGGTGAACAGTTGGGCTTTTGGGGCCGGAGAATTCGCCGCCATTGCCCTGGTTCTGATCCTCCATATCCTCATCAACCGGAGCGCCCTGTATAGCTGGCTCCTGTTCATCGTCCTCTCACTCCTGGGCCTGGGAGCGCTCCTGTATGACGCGCCGCCCACGATTCTTTCCGGTTCCTTCGCCTATGGCCTGGGCGAGGGCCTGGGCTACATCATCATCTTCTACATCTGCGGCGGGGCTATCAAACGGAGCAGATCCCTCAAGATGTTCAGGCTCTACTGCCTTATGTTTTTTATCGAGTATTTTGTTATCTCCGGCATCCTCACCAAGTGCAACGACCTTTTTTCGGGGCAGTCCCACATCCTGACCTTTGGGATGGTTTTTATTCTCTGCTGCGTCTGTTTCCTGCTGACGCCGCTCTTGCAAAAGAAGGTGTTCGACGCCCCCTGGACGGACGGCCTCTATCTGACCGATATGGTCGAATACGCCCCGGTTCTGGCCGAAGCGGAGAAGGTAGACACCGAAAAACACCTGGGCCTTTCCCCCCGGGAAACTGAAGTTTTTACCCTGCTCCTGACGGAAGCCCCTGCCAAGCAGATCGCCCATACCCTCAAGATCAGCTACTCGGGCGTCAATTTTCATACCAAAAACCTCTATCGCAAGCTGGGCATACAAAGCCGGACGGAGTTGTTTGCGAAATTTGGGAAGAAATAGGGGATACCTGCCGTTATTACGGCTACACCTCTTATCCCTTGTATCATGCGGATAGCTCCTCTATACTGAAATTAAAGTTTCTGAAACTAAAGTTTCTTGAGGTTTGGAGGTTCTTTATGCCTATGCAACAAACCATTGATATACCCGCCCACCCGAAGGGTGAGGTTCTCCGGCTGACCCTTGAGGTGCCGCAGGATGTGCCGGAGGGTCGCTGCCGGATAGTCTTCTTTCCGGAGCCGTCGGTTCCCGCCAAAGCAGACCCGGAAGAACCGCTGCCCAAGGTGTCCCGGGCGCAGTGGGAAGAGTGGAGGGAGCAGCGGAAGAATGACCCGGTTTGGCAGGTGCTGGACCAGCCGGTCGAACTTGACTGGAGCTGGCTCCCTGAAGGCTTAACGCCGGAAACCCTTACCCACAAAGACCTCCGCGAAATGCGCCTCAGGGACAAATACGGTCTATGAACGTATTGATCGACACCAATATTGCCCTTGGCGTCATACTTCGGCGGGAGCCGTTTTATCAAAACGCCAGTATTATAACAGACGGCTCTCAGAAGGGAATGTACACCGCCTTTATGTCCGCCTCGGCCGTGACTGATATATCCTATATTGCCTGTAGACGTCTCAGAGATAAAAAGCTGGTTATGTCGCGGCTAAAAGCGCTGCTTGAAACCGTTGATATAGCCGCCGTTACCGGCGTGGAAATCCGTCGGGCGATAGATCTTGACTGGGCCGATTTTGAGGACTGTGTGCAGTTCACCGCCGGGGAACGGATCGCCGTTCGCTACATCATAACCAGGGATGCCGGAGATTTCGCCAAGTCGGGCATTCCGGCCGTCAGCCCCGAGCAGTTTCTTGCGATGATTACAGTCGATTAACTCTACTGCTCACATTCGACATCGGTCATTCCGTTCCCGCGTCAAGCTGTACCGGGCAAGAAATAGCCTGAGACCTGGATACCGCTTAAAAAAGCCCGTTTTGAACCTACCTACTAAATTTAGTAGGTCAAAATCTGACTAAAAACCTCCAAAAACACCCCAACCTACTAAATTTAACAGGATTGCAGACAACCGCTTCGCTTGTATTATTTTAACAAATTTAAAACAAAAAGGAGAAGCAATTCAATGAAGCAAGGAACCACAAGCGCAGAGCGGGCTGCCCTGGTGAGCCGTCTTACACCCGAGGAACACGAAATCTATCTCTGGCTGCGGCAATGTTTCAGTATAGCCTGGATAGCCGAAACCCTGGAGGTGGAAAAGCGGGAGGTCAAAGTCCTTGCCAAAAAAGTTTTCAAAACCCTGGATGTCATTGATCAGTGGGAACTGGTCCGGTATTACGCCTACCTAAACCGAAGTAAACCCCCTGCCCCGGCAATACAAGCCGAGGAACTGGCCTCTGCGTTGGCCTTTTACCCCGAATACCGCAGAGAGGCCGCGCTGTGGACATGAAACACCAGGGACGTATCAAGGATATGCCCATAGAGGAAAAACTGGCCCTGCTTCCCGATACCGACAAGGCGTATCTGCGGGGCTATCTTGACCGTACCTTATTTGAAGCTCGCCGGAATCAGACCGGTAACCATACAATTTTGTCGGCGGGACATAAAAACCGCAAGGAGAACTAATATGAAAAACAAATTAACATGGCTTTTTGGTGTCTTGGTATTATTGTCACTGACAATTACCGGTTGTACCAATCCGGCAGGCGGCGATGATCCCACGCCCAGCGATGACGCAACTTTAACCGGCATTACGGTCAAGGGTGTGAACTTTTCGGATGCAGCAACCCTGGGAACCCCGGCATCTGCCATTACCGGAATGGCCAATCTGGCAAGTTTTAGCGGAACCACCGGGTCGGTAGAGATTCCTTCTACTCGAGCCAATGAAACCGGAAATGGCTATCCAACTACGGTAACCAAGGGAAACAGCAAAGCCCAGGTAAGGATAGTTAAGTTTTCCTCCGGAGATTCCTCGGTGGGCGACGGTTTTAATGCCGCCACCGCCTATAATAATAATGACGCCATAACGAATGGGGATTTCTTTGTTATTCGGGTAACCGCCGAAGACGGCACAACAGTAAAATACTATGTCATCAAAGTTATCGTCGTAGCTCCCTGGGGGCCGTACACCCTTACTGCAGACAGTGTTGACGGTGAAATTGATATTTCCAAAGTTAAGTTCTACCTCACTTCAAGTCCAACACCGCCTATAAGCCTCACGGTAAGCACCACCTATGCCGATGCTGTCGCCGCTTTTGGCACAGCGATTACAACAATTAGTCAGGATGATGTTCAAGGCGGCGGTAAATACCTCTACGCTATTGAATATTCCGCCATTGAAGGCGGTGCAGTAGTGCAATTTGGTGTCTCTGGAAAAATAATTACCAAAGCAGATGCCGAAGCCGCTAATGTCTTCCTTAATCCGGCACCGTCTTATTCATTTACCGCAGGCAATGTCGAGGGTGTATCGAATTTTTTCAATGTAAAATTCTATATTAATGCATCGGATTTGGAGCTTGCCACGCTGCATAAGAGCATAACCCTTGAAATGGTTGATACAAATTTTGGACCGGCAGTTACCGGCTTGACATCTGATGATTTAACATCGGGTCAGTATCTTTACGCGCTGGAGTTTACCGGCAACACCGCCACCAGCACGGTCATTAAAGCCGGTGTATACACCATTCCCAATACAATGCCGGCAGAGGGCGCACCGTTGATAACTATTACCGGTGTGCCTGAATGGTTTGTTTATCTGGATGCCGACAGTATTGCCGGTGAAACTGATTTTGATAAAATCACCTTCTTCCTGTCAATTTATGACGACTTGGCGGATAATTTACCCCTGGGCATAGCATATAGTGATGCCGCAGCAGAGTTTAACAGTGCCGCTCAATTGGAGGGGGGTAACAAAATTACCTATGCCCTTGTGGATGAAGGTGAAGGTGCGTATCTGTATGCCCTGGAATTTATCGGCATTGGAAGCGGGACTTTGTCAAAACTCGCCGTTCCCACCTTGATTACCAATTTTACCCAGGCAAGTGGTAAAGACATCATAACCCTTACCAGCGCTCCGGCCTATTCCTTTACTGCGGCAAATGTTGAGGGTTATACAACCTCTGCTAATGTCAAGTTCTGGATTAAACCCAACAATACTTCTCTTGATGGTTTTCACGATGGATTTACACTTGAAGATGTTAAAAGTGCATTAGATCCGGGAGTTATTACAATCGCCCCGGCTGATGTTGGAGCCGGCAAATATCTCTATGCTCTTGAATTTACGGGAACCGGCAACACCGACACCCTTGTTAGAGCCGGATGCTCTCCACTTCCCAAAGTGCCGCTGTTAAATGCGTCGTTGGTATCATTATCTACCGTTAATCCGTGGGAGTATGCACTGACTGCGGATAGCGTTAGCGGCGAAGGTACTTTTGCCAATGTTTTCTTCTTCCTGGCGGACACCAAAACTGCAGGGGACGGCCTGTCGCAAAGCGCTACACTTGGAGGGGTTCCCTCTTATCTAGGCCCTCGCTTGGACCACAATGAGATCGTAAAGAACGATGTGGCGGGCGGCGGCAAGTATCTCTATGCGCTGGAATTTACCGGCACAAGCGATGCAGATACCCTGCTTAAAATCGGCGTTTCTGCCCTACCGATTACCACTTATGCCGAGGCAAGCGACACAAACATTGTGACCCTTTCGGATGCGCCCTGGAAAGTGCCGGGTACCGGGTCTCTTGGCTCAGGTCAAATAAACGATCTGCCTGTGCCTCCGGGTATCTTGGTGTTCTATGTATCTGGATACACCACAGATTCCTTTACCACGGCTACCACCAGGGCAGAGGTAGAAGCCTATTTAATGGCAAGTGAGGTAACATACTTTACCAACGCTGATGCCGGTTCCCGCTTGTGGGCAGTATTATACAATAGCGACGGTCCGACTGCGACCGTATTATGCCGCGGCTGTACTCCAAGCGCAATATCCGAAAATTACGATGCTGCTCTTTTACAAAAGGCACGCCTTCTTCCGGTAAATGCGCCGGTTGCATCAGCGGCGGTGGCAGGCGGCGGAACAATGACGCTTGAAGGTAAATATAATGGTCTACACGGCTCCGGTGGCGAAATAACAACTCCGCTAACATTCACCATCAACCTTACCAATGCAACGGTTATTTCATACAAGGACCTGGAAGATGAGGACATCTCAGGCTGGTTTAACCCTGCCATCGAAGGTCTCAATTACACCGGAAACGCCGCAGCAGGCAGCACGAGTATTGCTGTTACTATTGACGGCGCACCTACTACCGGCGGCACAAGCTCAACAATAACGATTCCGACAACTGCCCCTGTAACGGGATACGGCGGTATTCTACTTGATCAGCCTCTAGCGGTAACTGGCGGTACGGTAAACTACAACCTAAGTCAAGCCGCTTGGGAAGTGGGTTCGACCTATCTAAAAACCAAGGCCACTCTGCATTCAGGATCACAATATGCGGCCTCTTTTTACATGTCGACTGACGGCACTTTGTTGAATGGCGTGTTTCTTGATGGTTCTGAAACACTATCGGCATTCGCTGCTACGCTAAAAGCTAGGGGAGATACGGCTTCTGCGCCGGTAACGCAAGTACTTGATATTGTTTTTCTAGATTTGGGTCGTCCGATAACAGCATCCGACCTTGTAGGCGGAATCTATATTTATGCACTGGAAGAAAATACCAATGCAGCCGGCGGCTATGGAAGGGTGGTATATTTTAGGGTGAGTCCGAAGATAGAGACGTTTGCCGACTTGGCAGCTCTTAGCATAGACTTTACCAACTAAACCTCCCCTGTTCTAACCCACAAGCCCGCCCCCAAAAAAGGGCGGGCTTGGGTTACGGACGGCCTCAGAGTACTTTGATAAGGTTACTACGGTATTTTGACGGATACGTTGTATTCAGGAGCGTGTAACATTCCAAATACCGGAAACATATTTTGTTAAACCGCGCTTGCGGCGGGGTAAAACGCTTACCGTGTTTTATCATCAGTGGAAAGGAACTTTTGTATGGCATTACAATCAGGAATCGTTCTGAACGAAGGGGAAACCCTGATCGTGGAACTGGAAGCGGAACTGTGGGCGGCAAGCTCAAATCCTATTGCGCAGTTGATAGGAACAATCAGGCGGGTGATCGCCGCAATTCTTGGGTTCAAGAAGAAGGGCTTTGTGGTCATTACCGACAAGCGTGTGGTGGAAGTATACGATCAGATTCAGTGCTATGTGCTCAATACGGGGAAACACGTTAAATACCTGCTTCCTTCCAGCATCATGGAAGCGGGGTACTCAAAAAAAGCAACCTGTGGATTTTTCTGCCCTGCCTATTACTTCTACTATCAGGGACATACTCAAACAACCAGTATTCTCCTGAAAGGTGCAGACGAAGCGCGAGCTCAACAGATTGTGGATGCCTTCTATAAGGCTATCGCCAGATAAGGCCGGGAAATGCCATGAGATGTTTCAGGGTTCTTTATCTGAACGGCTACTCCCTGCTGATGATTTTATTGGGCGCTCTTTTCCTTTTACCGCCTTTCTATAAAATCTCGTGGATCTTTTTATGCTTACAGATAATTGCCGCCCTGAAATGTTTCATGGTTTCCTTCAGGCTTTTTTCCGCATGGGATGAAAAAAAAAGGATGATGTCGCTTCTTTTTAACCGGAACCAAAGGGAATTCCGCCCGGATACTTTCAAAGTATATATGCAAGCGCCCTGCTCCCGGCTTCTGGTAAAATCAGTGCTGAAACAACTGGGGAAAAAACAACACTACAGGGACTTGCTGATATATAAACCATCGCTGGTTCAATCAATTAAGGAAACCATACGCCCCGTAGATACGAAAATCTACATAAACGAGGATGCGCTATGAGTAATAATCAACCGCCAAGGCGCCGCCGGTAATTTTCCCAGAACCGGGGCTTCCCGCGTTTCCCAATTTCCGATACTATAGACTAATGGCAAATCCTTTGATTCAAACGTTCCGGGAGCTGCGGGGTAATCCCCGGGCCTGTGTGTATACCGAGCCCATGTGGGGCCTCTCGATGAACCTCTGTTTACCCTATGCGTCGGTGTATATGCTCGCCCTTGGCCTTAAGGACACGGAGATAGGCTTTATCGCCACGATCTATATGCTCTCCCAGGTGATCTTCGCTTTTTTAAGCGGCCCCATCACCGATAAGCTGGGGCGCCGGAAAACCACGGCGATTTTTGATTTTATCGCCTGGAGTATCCCCTGTTTGATATGGCTCCGGGCGGAGGGCTTTTGGTTCTTTTTTGTGGCCGCCCTTTTTAACGGCACCATGAAAGTTACCACCAATTCCTGGGACTGCCTTTTGGTTGAGGATGCGGAAAAAAGCCAGATCACGAAGATCTATTCTTTGGTGATAGTCTGCGGCCAGCTCTCCGCTTTTTTCGCCCCCATTGCGGCGATTCTGGTATCCCGCCTTACCCTGGTTCCCGCCGTCAGGATCCTTTACCTGAACGCCTTTATCGTCATGACCGCCAAGGAAATAATCCTCTACCTTTGTTCACGGGAAACCCGCACCGGTGTTATCCGCCGGGAGGAGACCAAAGGCAAAAGCATTCTCACCCTGGCCGGCGGTTACGGCGGCGTGTTAAAGATCATGGGCAAGAGCCGGGGCACCTATTTTTCCCTGCTCATCACCTGCCTGGTCGGCGCCGTGGGGATGATCAACACCACCTTTTGGCAAGTCATCGCCAGCAAACGCCTCGGCGTTCCCGATGTGATCCTGCCTTTTTTCCCCATGTTCCGTTCAGTTATTGCCCTGATTTTTTTCTTCACCGTGATCCCCCGCCTGACAAAGTTTGGTCTCAAACTGCCCCTTGTTGCCGGATTTATCGCCTACCTCGTGGGCCAGACCATCCTCGTCCTCACCCCGCCGGAGCTGTCATCCCGTTATGTCCTCCTCATCGTCTCCCTCACCTTCGACGGCTTCGGCATGGGCATCCTCGCCATGCTGGCCGAATCCCTGGTGGCCCTCAATGTGGACAAAGCCGAGCGGGCCCGGGTCATGGCCCTCCAGCACATGATCATCATGTTTGTTACCTCCCCCTTCGGCTGGATAGGCGGCATCCTCTCGGACATATCCCGAAACCTCCCCTTCGTGCTGACCATGGCGCTGCTGGTCATCGGCCTTATCTCCACGGTGATCTATTACCGCAAACCGGGCGGGCTGGGGACCGAGGAACACCTTCAGTCGTGAAGTAACTTCTCACCATGTATGATATTTTAGACAAGTACCCCTAATGCCTTGAGCCACTGGAGGGCGATGATGCCGTGGCCTGTGGGGGTGGGATGGACGCCGTCCGCCGCCATGGCCGCTTCGTCCAGACCTTCCACGGCATAACGGGTAAAGATGCCGTCCAGGGGGACAAAAACATCGGCGTATTCCTTGGCCAAATTGCGGACCGCCTGGATCTTGGGGTCAAGGTCCTCTCGCCAGTCTTTCGGCGGCGTGGTTTCCAGTAAAAACGGCTCCATGATCACGATAATTGCTTTTGGCAGGTCCCGTTTCAGGTTTTCCAGCAGGGTCCGATAGTTTTTCTCAAAGTCTGCGGCGGTGGTGGGGTCGCCGGAATCGTAACGCCGCCAGGTGTCGTTGATCCCAATGAGGATGGAAACCAGATCCGGCCGCAATGCCTTAAAGTCCGTTTCGTAGCGGCCTAAAAGGTCTATAGCCCGGTTCCCGGAGATCCCCCGATTGATAAATGTGAGTTTCTTTTCGGGGAAGATATTTTCCCATATCCCGGCGATTTTGGCGGGATACCCGGCGCCGAGGCTGTCTTTATTTTGATAGTCCCGGCCGCAGTCCGTGATCGAGTCCCCCTGAAAGAGGACGGTCTTTATATCATCAAAAATGGTTTTCATGGATTTAATCTATCAAATTTTGATGTACTTGTCACGACGGGGCCGGTGGGGTAGTGTTAAGGTATGAAAAATTATTCGTTAAGGCTAACATTCTTGGTTTCGGCTCTGTTGTTTTTGCAGTGGGGCATTGTTCACCCGCAATCCTCAGGTGATCCGCTGACGATATACGGTCTCAACGGCCCTTCCGGGGTCGGCATGATCCGGCTTTTTGAGGAACCGCCCCGGTCCCCTGGCCTGGCGATTCGTGTGGAGGCTCTGGCCCAGGCGGATCTGCTGGCGGCGAAATTTATCGCCGGGGAAGCGAAGGTGGGGATTTTGCCCTCCAATGTGGCGGCGAAAATTGCATCTTCGGGGAGGAAACTTCAGATTGCTGCGGTGGTGGGGGCCGGTATGTTGAGCCTGCTGACAACAGACCCTGCGATCCGGCGTATTGAAGATCTTAAAGGAAAAACGGTGGAGGCCACGGGCCAGGGGGCGACCCCGGAGTATGTTTTCCGCCGCATACTCCTTTCTAAAAATATAAACCCCGACAGGGACCTCACTTTAAGTTATGCTTTGGCCTATCCGGAAATCGCCCAGTCCCTTATTGCCGGGAAGGTGTCCACGGTTCTGCTGCCTGAGCCTTTTGCCACCATGGCCCGGAACGGAAGGAAGGATGTCCGGCAAGTCGGCGATATTCAGGCCGATTGGGAGGCCGCAGGAGGGCAGGGGAACTATCCCATGACGATTCTGGTGGTGGATGCCGCCTTTGCCGCTGCCCGGCCCGCCGCCATAAGGACCATTCTTGATGCTTACAAGGCCTCCATCGAATGGGTTGTCTCCCACCCGGCGGAGGCGGGGACTCTGGCGGAAAAACATAATCTGGGGCTCCGTGCGGCGGTGGTCAGCGCGGCTATTCCCCGGAGCAATTATGTGTTCATCCCCGCCGCCCAGGCCCGGCCGGCGCTGGAGGCCCTGTTCAAGGTCTTTCTGGAATTCTCCCCCGCCGCCATCGGGGGAAAACTTCCGGCGGATGATTTTTATTATTCGCCAAAGTAAAAAAATGGAACAATCTGATTGAAACATCCTGGGATGCGCGGCGGTTCTTTTCTCTGGTCTCTCGCCGGGATCATTGCTTTACTTCTTTTGTGGGAGTTGGGGGCCCGTCTGGCGGGAAGCCTTTTGATCTTTCCCGGACCCCTGCCGGTTCTGCGGCGCCTTTGGGTTTTGGCCCGGACAAAATCATTTCTCCTTGCATTGGGGTCCAGTTTTTTGCGTATCATCTTTGGTATGTTGATTTCCGTGCCCCTGGGTATCGCGGCGGGCATCGCCTCGGGGCTGGATAAACGGGCGGGGGCAATGCTCCGGCCCCTTTTTTCCGTGGTGGCCGCAACACCAGTCATGTCGGTGATCCTCATCGCCTTTCTGGCCCTGGGTCAGGAACGGACCCCGGTGTTCACCGCCTTTCTCATGGTTTTTCCGGTGATGGCCGCCAATACCGCTCAGGGTATTCATGCGGCGGATCCAGAGCTGAAAGAGCTTTTCAGGGTTTATAAAATCTCCGCTCCGTTGACCTTAAAATATTTTTACTTCCCTTCGGTATTGCCTTTTATTCTGGGAGCGTTGCGGAGTTCCCTTTCCCTGTGCTGGAAAGTGGTGGTGGCCGCCGAAGTTTTGGTCCAGCCCCTGGTAAGCCTCGGCCGGGGGATGCAGGCCGCCAAAGCCCAGCTGGAAACGGCGGAGCTTTTCGCCTGGACCCTTGCCACGGTCTGCGCCGCAGCCTTCACGCAATTTCTCCTTACCCTGGTTCTCCGTTTTTTTAAAAAACACCGGGCACTTTATGGGGGGGCGGGGTGAAAATTTCCATCAAGAATATTTCTTTCGGCTACACCGCAGATCCTGTCTTTGAAAATTTTTCTCTGGAAACTGATGACAGCCCCCTTGTTATTCTCGGTCCTTCGGGCTGCGGCAAAACCACGCTCCTCAGGCTTATGGCGGGCCTCGAAAAACCACAGGCCGGGGAAATTATTTTTAACGATAAAAATACTGATAAAGGTGTCGATGAAACGGAAGTTTCGTTTGTTTTTCAGGAGAGCCGCCTTCTCCCCTGGATGACGGCTTTGGAAAATGTCAGCCTCCCCTGTGGGCGGCTTTTGGGAAAGACCGTCGCCGATGAACGGGCCGGACACTTTCTCGACTTGGCGGGCCTCGGTGAACGCCTTAACGCATACCCCGCCGAACTTTCCGGGGGCCAGAAACAGCGGGTCGCCATTGCCCGGGCCTTCGCCTTCCCCGGCGCCCTCGTCCTCATGGACGAACCTTTTCAGTCTTTGGACATACCCCTGCGTATAAGTTTGATGGATTTGACCCGGAAACTTTTGTCTATGGAAGAACGGCTCCTCATCGCCGTAACCCACGATCCCCGGGAAGGTCTTTATCTGGGCAGCCGGATCATCCTTTTGGGCAAGCCGGGCCGGGGTATAGTGCTTGATAAAAAGGTCGAAGCCAAACCGGGTGAACGCCGTTACGCTTCGGCGGCATCCAGCCTGGAGGAGGCAAAACTGGTGGAGATTCTTTCGGCGGAAAGCTCATCAATATAATCAAATTGCTATTTCAGCGTGAACCGTACGGGGTAACGGTAACGGACCGCCACAGCCTTGCCGTTAGCCATGGCGGGGCTTCCCCGTATACCGCGAAAAGCGTTCACCGCCGCTTCCCCGAATCCCCGGCCCTCAGGATTTTCCCGCAGCACGGTGATCCGCCGGATTTCCCCCTGGGCATCGACAAAAAGCTCCAGATACACCATCCCTTCGATGTTAGACCGCAGGGCGATGGGGGGATACACCAGGGCGGACAAAAGCTCCCTTTCTGAAAATTGGGGCAGGGTGGAAATTTTATGCATGGGCAGATATTCAATTTCCTCTGTCGGCGGAGAATATGGAGTGACAGGCATATCCGTATAAACTTCATCGGGGGGCGGCTCGTCGGTTTCGATCATGGTTTCCGCTATGGCTTCCACGGTGTTGGTCACCGGCTCCGGGGGCCTCGGTCGGGGGGGCGGGGGAGGGGGGGCTTCCTCGCGGAGGTCCACCAGTTTCATAATCTCGGCCCGCTGTTCTTCCTCTTTTACGGCGGCGTTATATTCAAAAACTACAAAAAAAATCACCAGCACATGGATCAGCGCCACTGCGAGAAATAAAATCAGCCGGGTAAAATTTTCGCTCCTACGCATCGCGCACCACAAAACTAACGACCCGGTATTGCAGGATCTGTAAAATATCCAGCACCCGGTGTATATACTCAAAAGGCGTATTCCGGTCGGCAATAATATGGACCCGTGTATCCGGCGCTTTTTGATACGCTTCGATAATGCCTTCTTCAATGGCCCCCAGGCTTGCGGGGATTCCGTCCAGATACAGAGCCCCCTGTTGATCAACCCAGATTTCCAGGTTTTTTTCCGCGCTTGTTTTTTTTGCGGTCTCCGCCTCGGGGTATTCGATCTTTACTTCGCGGCGGTAATTTATCAACGACACCAGCATGATAAAAATTAAAAGCAGAAAGGCCACATCGGACATTGAGTTGAGGGGAACGACAAATTTTTTCACGCGCCTCTGTATCTTCATCCGCCGCCCCCTTCCCCATCATCTTGCATAGTGAATGAAAAAGAATCCACCGAAAGTTTTTGGGCCAGCTCCACAAAGGAGACCACATTTTGCCAGGGGGATCGGGGATCAACGGATAACACCACCGCCAGATTGGGCCGGGCCTCCACCGCCTGCCGGATTTCATTTTCGGCGCCGTTGAGGTTTATTGATTCGCCCCGGTAAAAAAGATCCCCCGCCCGGTCCAGTTCAAAACGCAGAAGATCGTCCTTCTGGATCAGCCGGGTGGAATCTTTCGCCGGAAGGTTCATGATAAACCCCCGGTTGACGTTGAAGCCCGCGATAACGATAAAATAAATGATGAGGAGAAAGGCGACATCGCTGGAAGCGCTGGACTCGTCCCCTGATTTTTTTCCCCGCCGCCTAATCTTCATGTTTCCTCAGGGCCAGTTCGGTGATAAGGTCGGAGCAGACCTTTTCGGTTTCGGCGGCGAATTTATCCACCATATGGCTGAAAATCGAATGGGCCGTCATGGCGATAATGGCGATGATAAGACCGAACACCGTGGTGATCAGCGCCTCGTAAATACCGTTGGCCACGATCTGGGCGTTCACATCGGTGGCCTCGGCGATGGACCTAAAAGCGCCGATCATCCCTGAAACGGTACCCAAAAAGCCCGTTAAAGGCGAAAGGGAGCCCAAAGCGGTGAGAAAATTAAAACCGCTCTCCAGGGAATTGATACAGCTTTCCGCCTCGGCTTCCACGGCTTTTTCCATGCGGTGTTCCGAAAGACCGGGCCGGTTTACCAGCGCCAAAAGCACCCGCGCTCCGATCCGCCGTTTCGTTAAAGGCAAAAGATAATCACGGGCGGCGGAAAAATTATCCGCCATCGATTGATTGTCCGCCATTAAAAGGGGAAGAATTTTTTCCTTGAGATCGTCCATCCGTAAGTTGTGGCTGATAAGATGAATGCCCCGTTCCAGGGCGATGGCCACCGTGGCGATGGAGAAAACGAGCAGGGGCCACATGAAAACGCCGCCCATGCGAAAAAGTTCCAAAACCGAAAAAGTTACCGTATTCTCGTCCATGTTATTTACCTCTCAAGCTGAATAGGCCCTTTGAGCAGGGCCGCTAAAATATCCCAATGATAATAGAGCCTTACCCAGGGCAGGGCCTCTTCCCAATCCCGAATCAGCGCTCCCGAATCCCGCAGGGGCCAAAGCTCTTCGGGAAACAACAATCGTGTATAGGCGCTGTTTATGCGCACATCCTCTGCTATAACCCATGGCGATGTTTCGGAATCCGCAGCCGCAGTAAAGGCGGCGGGTTTTTCTTTTTTTTTGACCAGTTCCGGCAGCAATTCCGGTTTCCACCGTTTGATAAAATCTTTTTCGCTGAGGATTGCCGCTGCGTTTTCCCGCTGCCGCATCCATTCACCTAAGGCGTTTATTCTTTCGTGACGGTTCCGTAATGCCGTCAGCGCCTCCCTCCCGGTGAGCCGTTGATCTTTATAACGGACTTTTCCACCGGAAATCTGCACGGTTTCCATTTCGTTTATTTCCAGCCGCCCGCCGTTTTCCCCGGCGGTAAAAACTCCCGATCCCGAAAGGTCCAGGGTAAACTCGTTCCAGCCTGCAACATGGGAGCTTAAAAATTCCATGGAAACAAGATAAAAACTGCCGTCGGCTTCTGGCAGTGAAGCTTTGATACGGAGGCCGGGAAATTCGCTGTGGCCGATGATAATAAATTCACCTCCGTCTTTTTGCCGGATTTCCCTGAGGGTAAATCCTTTTTTTCCTTTGGTTCCGGGCTCCCCGTACAGAGCGGCGGTTTTTTCCTGAAAGGCGGAACCGTCCAGCATCGTTCCCCCCTTTTCCACTATTGTTGTACAGCCCGCAAGAACCAAAAATAAAAAAACCGGAAAAAATTTGTTTTGTTTCATCAATAACTCCATTTAAAACCGATGGAAATCATGGGAATGGGCAATTCGTAAGCTGCCGCATCGCTCCCCGTATCTTCCTGTCCGGTGTAGGTATTAAAGGTGACATTTCCTTTGGCCTTGTAAAAGAGGGAGCTGAGATTTTCAACAGCCAGATAAAATTCGGAAAGACATTTTCCCCTGAAATAGAACCAGGATAATTTTACATCCAGGGGGAATGACCAATCCGTCCGGTTCGTGTCGGAATATTCGGAGCTCCGTTTCCATTTTTCAATGATCTTCGGGTTCCCGCCATCAAAAACAGGGTCTCCGTTTTCATCGTAGATCTGCACCGGATAAGAGCTTGGTTTCCCCACTTCGGCCAGCGGCTGTCCCGATGCCATGCCCGCCCGGATGGCGATGTTGAAATTTTTCAGCGGCTTAATATTCATCACCACATTGAGGGTATGAAAACGGTGAAAATACGGATAGTACCACATTCCATTGTTATAACTGTGAGAATCGGGGCTTTCCTTATCGCCCCGGTAGCGGCTGTAGTTAAAGGTATAGGAAAGCCAGCCGTCCCAATAACGGGATTCCAGTTTTTGCAGCATAAGATCAAAGCCCCAAATAGCTCCTTCGCCGTCAAAGTTAAAATGAGTTTCCGCCCTGGCAGCGCCGGGGGCTATTTCGGAATAAACATATGTTCGATCAAAAACTTTTTTGTAATACCCTTCGATATTGAAAGTCCATCCCCCCGAAAAATCCAGTTTGATCCCCCCCACCGTAGT
Organism: Spirochaetia bacterium; assembly: GCA_025997615.1. Taxonomy (GTDB): domain Bacteria; phylum Spirochaetota; class Spirochaetia; order Treponematales; family Breznakiellaceae; genus BNUV01. The sequence continues at coordinate 35,716 of BNUV01000014.1, read as the reverse complement.
CCAGGACCGGTTAAAGGGAATAGTTAGATCCTCCGTACCATTGTAATAAGGCACGGTATCATTAAGGGATGAAAAGAGGCCGCTTCCCAAAGTAACATCAAGAGAATCCAGCGCGCCGTAATCTTTCAAAATATTGTAATCAAGATTGATCCGCGGATTGAATGACCGGTAATCATAGGCCGGATAACTTTGAATGGTAAATTTTTCGTCCTTCATGTAAAAATGATCCAGCCGCAGTCCCGCCTCGGCGCCGAACTTTTTGTCGGAGCTTTTATATTCCAGGAGGGTATATGCCGACGATGTAAAGCCTGAGTTTTCCGGTTCCAAAGGGGGGATATAATAAGGTATACCATAATAAAGCCCGGGCCATGGTACCTTCGATCCCGAACTTGTTGTAAAATAATCAATAGGTCCTTCAAAATAGCTTTCTATATATTGATAGGCGCTCCACTGCGAATACAGTTCCTGTATACCAGCCGCCAGTAAAAAACCGCTGCCTAAGTCCCAGTCAAAATCGACTCGGCCCTGTATATTCCCGACATTCTGGTCCGCATTAACTTCCATTTTTTGATCGATAAAGTACCGGGCGCCCTGTGTTATTGGGCTGGGAAAAAAAAGCGAAATATTGTAGGGCCCGTTAATAAAAGTATCCGTATATTTTATACTTAGATCATTAACGATTGAGCCGTTTAGATCATTCATAGTAAAACCGGCACCCAGTGACGATTTAAGCACCATGGACGGCGCGGGGTTCCAGGTAAGACCCGTGAGAAAAAACCCCTGGGTATTTACCCAGTCAAAATTCATATCCACATTGCCGGAAAGCCAGTCCGCTTCCTGCTTGTTTTTGAACGTTACCCCCACACCGTCGCTGCCCAGAAAGCCTGAGAACCGCAGCTCCAGATCGGTGTTGAACCGGTAGTTGCCGGACAGGGCGGTGCTTCGGATATATGGCGCAGTGTTGATGCCCTTAAGGGCGGTGGCGGTTGCCTCATCCAGAATATCCCCCGCCACCGCCTGAGCCGCCCAGATGAACGGTTCGTAGTACGTCACCTTCCCCATGATCATAACGCCGCCCTTGCCCCAGAGGGGGAACGAAAGGTTCAGGTTCGCGGCGCTGGTGGAAAGCCCCAGCTCCAGCTCCGGCGTATCGGGGGAAGGCTTGCGGGATGTTATCTCCAGCAACCCGGAAATGGTATGGCTGTAACGGGTGGAAAAAACTCCGTGGGAAAGGCGGGCGCTCTCCACCATGCGGGGATCGAAAATCGAAAAACCGCCGCCCCAGTGGTAGGGATTTTGCACATAGTAACCGTCCAGCACCGCCGTCAAATCGCCGGGTTCACCGCCGCGGATGGAAGGCATGGCGTTAAACATCCCCGTATAACCCACCCCCGGCAGGAGCTTCACCGAGGTCATTACATCTTCGATGATGCCAATCTCGGCGGTTCTCGACAGGGCCTCCCCGGAAATGGCTACGCTGCGGCCGCTCTTCGTTTCGCTGGTGTCGGGGCGGCGGGCTTCGATCACCAGCTCCCGGTTTTCCATCACCCCGCTTAAGGAAAGGGCAATGGTAAAAAAATCCCCCGACAGGGGAATCACCAGGCGGCCGTTTTCATAACCCGGATAGGCAATGCGGATCACCACCTGCCGGTCGCCGGGAACATCCAGCCGCACGGTTCCGTTTTCATCGCAGATAAATTCTTCCCCGTCCCAGGAACGGACAACGGCGCCCTCCAGGGGGATCTGTAAATCGGCGTCTTCCACCGTAACGGCGATTTCCCTGGCCAAAAGAGACCAGAACGGGAGCATAAGAACAATACCCAGCGCTATAAAAGATCGCATACGTAACATGGGCCTTCCTGGACTTGAACCAGGGACCTACGGATTATGAGTCCGCAGCTCTAACCAACTGAGCTAAAGGCCCGGAAACCTAACAATACAGGTTTACCCCATCCGCAGAAAAAAGTCAACACACCTGAGCTGGCTCATGAGCCGACTCCAAAAAAAACCCAGTCAATCCGGCATGGTTTTCCGGCGGCAAGAGGTATCTTTTTGTATACACCTCGATAAGATACTTCAATTTCCCGGTCCAGGGGCGTAAGGAAGGAGGCTTCCCGGAGTTCGCCCTTTTCCCAGCATAGATCGTCAGGACCACTTTACACTCTTAACACCTCAGGCCATAATAAAACTATGGCAACGCAAAAGGTCTCCAAGATAAACAAAGCGCAAAAGGATAGCGTTTTCACCCTCCTCTTTGGTGATCCTGAAAAATTGCGCGACCTTTACAATGCAATTACAAACAGCAACTACGGACCGGACACACAAATTGAAATTAACACGCTAAACGATGCTCTCTATATGAACCGTATTAATGACATATCGTTCACCATCGGTAAAGAGCTTGTCATCCTGTAATAAACATGGTATTTGGAGAATGGGATCAAGACGTCGCCCTCGAAGTTCGCTACGAAGAAGGGCGTGAAGAAGGCATCCGGCTTACAGCAGCAAATCTGAAAAAGACCGGTATGCCGATTGATCAAATTGGTAATATTACCGGCTTATCAATAGACTGCATAGAGCGCCTGTAAGACGTGCCGTTCAATTCCAGTATCTCCCCGGAAAAATATCCTATGAAATGGCGTTTTTGGCTTTTCAAAGAGCCCCTGATAAGGTATACTCTTATAATCGAATGGAAAACCTCTTAAAATCCCGGCTGCGGGTAGTACCATTTTTTATTTCCTCTTTTATGGCGCTGATGTTGCTTGTCGTCTCAGGTTTCATGATGAACCGGAGTATAGCCATACCCGCCAAGGCTACCCAGAATCACCTCAGCGCCGTAGCCCAGACCCTGTCGGAAATTGTCACCGTGAAGGAACTCAGGAGCTTTCGGGGGGAGGATGATACCAAAACCCCCGAATATCTGGCCCTCAAGCAGCGGATGAACGACTTTGCCGTCCGTTACAACGTTGACAAAGTTGATTTCTGGCGGGATAACGGGGACGGCAGGTTCTACGTCATCATCGACAGCGATCTTAACCCCCGGACATGGATGTCATTCAAGGATTTGCTTGAGATAGAAGGCATAACCCGGCGGGCGCTGCTGGGTATTCCCTTGACCACGGACCTCCGGGAATATCACCCCGACTGGACGGGGAGGCTGTACAGTTTTATCCCCATATTCGACGATAACGGGGAACTGTACTGTGTAGGCACCGTAAGTCAGGATGACGAGATCATCACCTCACAGCAGGACAATCTCCGCCGGCTTTTAATCATTGAAATTCTGATGGTGGCGACGGTGATATTTTCGGGCGCCATGAATATGAATCTCTTTCGGAAGCAGGCGGTCCAGAACGCCGCCGCAAACCAGGCGAAGAGTCAGTTCCTCGCTTCCATGAGCCACGAAATCCGTACTCCCATGAATGCCATCGTGGGTATGTCGGAGCTGCTCCTCCGGGAACACCTGCCGCCTGAAGCGCAGGAATATGCGCGGGGGATCAAACAGGCGGGGGCCAATCTTCTTTCCATCATCAACGATGTATTGGATTTTTCAAAGATAGAGGCAGGGAAACTGGAAATAGCGGAAGTGCCCTACCTTCTTGCTTCTTTAGTGAACGATGTGGTCAATATTATCCGTATGCGCCTTCTTGAAAAGCCTATACGGTTTTATACCAATATTGATGCGGCCCTGCCCAACAGTCTTTTAGGGGACGAAGTGCGGCTGCGGCAGATCCTCCTTAACCTTTTGGGGAATGCGGTAAAGTATACCAACCGGGGATTTATCAGCCTTACCATCACGGAAAATAACGATCCGAACGTATCCCCCGCTGACGGATATGTTTGTCTTGAAATAGCCGTTACCGACAGCGGGATCGGCATCAAAGAAGAGGATCAGGAAAATCTTTTTGCCGAATTTACCCGGATCAATGTCCTTAAACAGGTCGAAGGTACGGGCCTGGGGCTTGCCATTACCAAAAAGCTTTGTACCGCCATGGGAGGAAATATTGATGTTTCCAGCGTCACCGGTGAGGGGAGTGTCTTTACGGTCGTCATTCCTCAAAAAATTCTGTCAAAAACCCCCTTTGCCGCTGTGGAAGAACCGGAAAAGAAACAGGTACTGATCTTTGAAAAACGAAAGATATATTCAAAATCAATAAGCTGGTCCCTCGAAAATCTTAATGTTCCCCATGAGATCGTGGAAGATAAGGAGTCTCTGGAAGCGGCGCTGGCCCGGGAAAAATGGCCTTATCTGTTTTCAGGATACGGTCTCTACCGCATTATCGCTCCGGTTCTAAGGTCTCTGGAACACAGGCCGGCTCTGGCTCTGATGATCGAACAGGGGACAGAGGCTCAGATCCCCGATGCCCGTTTTGTCTCAATTCCGGTTCAGACGCTTTCTATTGCCAATATACTGAACGAGGCCCCGGATTCAAGGAATTTCTTTGATACCGGAAATTTATCTTCCATGGTAAAATTCTCCGCTCCCACGGCGCGGGTTTTGGTGGTGGATGATATTTCCTTTAATATTAAAGTGGCGGAAGGATTGATGGCCCCCTACGGCATGATTGTTGATTCCTGTCTTTCCGGCGCCGAATCCATCGAATTTATCAAGCGGAGAAAGTACGATATGGTATTCATGGATCACATGATGCCGGAAATGGATGGCATTGAGACCGTTGCCGTCATCAGAGAGTGGGAGCGGGAAGAGCAAAAAGATGATTCGGTGAAGCGTGTTCCGATTATAGCGCTGACTGCCAACGCCCTTTCGGGGATGCGGGAAATGTTTCTGGAAAATGGTTTTGACGATTACCTGGCCAAACCCATAGAGATTCCCAAACTGGACGCGCTTTTGACCAAGTGGATCAGCCGGGATAAATGGGAAAAGCCCAAGGTACGGAATGTTGTCCCCGCCAACGAAAGCGCTCTGGTTATCCCCGGCCTGGATGTTCAACGGGGAATCCTGATGACCGGATCCGATGAAGATGCTTACCGGAAGATGCTGGTTTCATTTTTCCGGGGCGTTGGGAAACAGCTGACCCTGCTGCGAAAGGGCCCGGACGTATTCGACATCAAGGAATTTACCATCGTTGTTCATTCCCTTAAAAGCACTTTGGCTATCCTCGGTACCCGGGCGGGCTCGGAGGAGGCTAGCCGGCTTGAAAGCGCGGGCAGGGCGGAAGACAGGGATTACATCCTGAAAGAACTGCCCCATTTTTGCAGCCATCTGGAAGAACTGCGGGGATACATCCGCACCGCCCTGGATTTGACGGAGGAGGCGGAAGAGGAAGCGGGCATGATTTTTAAAGAAGATTTGGTTTTCCTCCCCCTCTTCCGGGAACTGCGCCAGGCTCTGGAAAAGCCGGATATTGATGATGTAGACCGGATTCTTTCGGAACTTGACAATACCGTAAAAAGTTCTGCGTTAAAGCAGATTGTCAGAAAAATTTCTGATCAGGTGCTGGTGGGGGAATACCGGGAAGCATCGGAAAGTATCGTCTCTTTGATAGGGGCAATGGATGGTTTATAACATGGAAACAGAAAAAGAACGAGAATTGATAATCATGGTCGATGATGATCCCGTGGTTCTCCGGGCAGGGAAAAATAGTCTGTCCGGCAGTTACCGCGTCGCCACATTGACATCGGCGGAAAAACTTTTTAGTTTTCTGGAAAACAATATCCCGGTTCTGATTCTCCTGGACGTGGTGATGCCGGGAATGGACGGTTATGAGGCGATTAGGATCCTCAAGGCAAACAGTAAAACCCAGGGCATTCCGGTCATTTTTCTTACCGGCAGGGCGGATGCGGCTAATGAGTACGAAGGGCTCAGCCTGGGGGCTATTGATTATATTATTAAGCCCTTTGTGCCGGCCCTGCTCAGGAAGCGTGTCGAAATTCATCTATTGGTGGAGGCTCAGAAGAAAATCCTGGAAACACAGCGGCAGGCCCTGCAAAATTTCAACAGCGATTTGCAGCGGATGGTGGAAGAAAAGACCCATACCGTTATTAATCTGCAAAACGCGATTATAAAAACCCTCGCGGACATGGTGGAATACCGGGACAATGTTACCGGCAGCCATGTTGACCGGACCAGACGGGGGGTGAGTATACTCATCAACGCCCTGAAGGAACAGGATCGTTACAGGGATCAGGTTGCCAATTGGAATATAGAAATCCTCCTTGAGTCTTCCCTGCTGCATGATGTGGGGAAAATCGCCATCGACGATTATATTTTGAAAAAACCCGGCCCCCTGAACATAGATGAATTTGAATTGATGAAAAAACATACTGATTTCGGGGTTCAGGTTATTGAAAAAATCAAATCTGCCGCAGAAGAAAATGAATTCCTCTATTATGCGAAAATTTTTGCCGAAACCCACCATGAAAGATGGGACGGCACGGGTTATCCTTTTGGTCTGGAACACGGGGAAATCCCCATCCTGGGGAGAATTATGGCCATCGCCGATGTCTACGACGCCCTTGTTTCCGAACGTCCCTATAAAGAAGCCTACAGCCACGAAAAGGCGGTGGAGATCATCCGGGAGGGCCGGGGAACCCAGTTTGATCCCGAATTGACGGATATTTTCGTTTCCGTAGCGGATATGTTCCGGGAGCCCTGAGGTCGAATATATGCCGATATTTTTAGTATGCGGATAACCATACCCGGGGCCCTTTTAGCGGCCCTTATTTTTCTGCCCTCCTTTCTTGCGGCGGAGACCTTTGTTTACAAGTATGCGGCGGGGGACAAGTACCGGATCCTCTCGACAGTGGAGGAGGAAGTCTACCTGGATCGGCGTTTGAGCCACCGGGCGGAGATTCTGAACCGGATCGCGGTGGAGGTGACCGGGGTACGGGAAGGGAAGGGCCGTCACGAGGCCCTGTTCGAGACCGCCGAACGGGCTGTCGGAGTTGCCGCAGGAGACAAGAGTTTTCAGTGGAGCCGGGCCTACGATTCAGTGTTCGAGCGGGATTCCCGGGGTTATCTTTCCATTGACCAAAAGTATTATATGCCCGTAGTCCGGGATGTGCCGGTTTTTCCCGGCAGGGATTTGAAGCCCGGGGATACCTGGACCGCCGGGGGCCACGAAGTCCACGACTTCCGGGATAGTTTCGGCATACCGGAGCCGTACCGCATTCCTTTTACGGCGAATTACACCTTTTTGGGAAACCGTGAATGGAAGGGCCGTTTGTTACCGGCCTTTTCCGTCAGTTACCGGATCTTTCTGGAACCCGCCCTGGCGGGCAGGGGACTCCGGCCCCGGCGTATCATGGGGGCCTCGGATCAGGTGGTATTCTGGGACTTTAACCTGGGGCAGGCGGCGGCGTACCACGAAACCTTCCGCATGATCTTTGAACTTTCCAACGGCCGAACCGTGGAATACCGGGGCAGGGCGGAGGCGGAAATTCTGGAATCCCCGTCTATGAACAAGGAGCGGATCGCCTCGGAAATTTCCGGTGATATCGAAAAACTTAATCTTAAAGATACGACAGTGCGGGTGACAAGCCAGGGAGTTTCCATCAGCCTGGAGAACATTCAGTTTGAAGCCGATTCTTCGGTCTTACTTCCCTCCGAAAAGTCCAAGCTGGATAAAATCGGGGAAATACTCAAACGGTATAATGATAGGGATATTCTGGTGGAGGGGCATACGGCGCTGGCGGGAAGCGCCGGGGGGCGGCTGGAACTGTCCCGGGAACGGGCGGCGGCAGCGGCGGATTACCTTATCGAAAAAAAGATACGCCCGGCGGACCGCATTGTAGTCCGGGGTTACGGGGCGGAACGGCCCCTGGCGGATAACAATACCGAAGCGGGGATGCGGCGGAACCGGCGGGTGGAAATCGTCATACTTGAAAATTAAACGCCGATGTGATACAAAGACTTATTCATGAACCATTCCAACCCGGCAAATCTTGCCGTTCTAGCCTGTCCCGGCGGCGAGGTTTTTGCCGATGAGGTTATTTCCCATCTTAAACGGGGATACCGCCGCAATTTTGATCGCACCGCGGCGGGCCTTTCCAAGCGTTACGGCATGGACACTGCGGCGGTAGTCCGTCAAATCAACTTTATCAACGATGCGGTATCTTCCCATGTCCCGGCGGCGGGGGATCCTGAAAAATTCCGCTGCCCGCCGATAAAAACGCCGGGCCGGTTTTCCATGTTTCCCAATGGCGAAATCAAGGCGGAAATTCTTGAATCTATCCGGGGAAAGGATTTTTACATCATTCAGGATGTGGAAAACCATTACCCCGTGCCTTTTAACGGTGGCGAGGTGAAAAAAGCCCTTTCTATCAACGATCATTTGATGACCCTTTTTGTGACGGTGGATGCGGCAAAGCAGGCCGGGGCCGAACGGATCACCCTGGTACTGCCGATTTATCCGTATTCACGGCAGCACAAGGCCAAGGGCAGGGAAGGACTCACCGCCAGCAGGGTAGGGAAGATTTTTGAATTTCTCGGGGTCGACCGGATCATCACCCTGGATATTCATTCCCGGGAAATCGGCAATTCCTTTAATCACCTCAGGCTGGAAAATCTCCACGCCAGTTACCAGATCATCCGCTCCTTATCGGCCCTTGAAATTACCGAAGATCTGGTGGTGGTTTCCCCGGACACCGGCGCGGTAGACCGGAATAAATTTTACGCCACGGCGCTGAAAAAACCGCTGGCCCTGCTTTACAAAGAGCGGGACTATTCACGGGTCAGTAAAGACGCGCTGGAAAATAATATTTCGGAGATAAAACTATTGGGAAATGTTGAAAATAAAACGGTGTTCATGGCCGATGATATGCTGGGCACCGGGGGTACGCTCCTTAAAGCCATGAAATTTCTCAAGGAACAGGGCGCCCAAAAAGTGATCTGCGCCGTGAGCCTCCCGCTTTTTTCAGGCGCGGCGGTTTCACATTTTGACGCCGCCTTTGCGGAGGGGCTTTTCCACCGGATCATCGGTACCAACGCCATTTATCAGGAAGAATTATTGAAACGTGAATGGTATACCAGCGTGAATATCACCGGGCTTTTCGCCCAGGTTATTTCCCGGCTCCACCAGGGCCTTTCGGTAAGCTCCCTGCTGGATAACCGCGACATCATCGTAAAGCTCCTCTCCTCGGACTCCTGAATGAAAATCTATCATGTCCCCCAAAAAGTAAAAGCGCTCATATTCGATATGGACCTGACCCTTTACACCAGCGAAGAATACGGCCGGCTGCAAATCGACGGCCTGATAGAAAAACTGGCGTCGGTACAAGAGCGCCCCTCCATTGAAGAATTGGCTAAGGAGATTGAGGAACACCGCCGCTCATGGGCTGCGGCCCACAACGGGGCGGCTTTGAGCATGAGCCATGTTTTTACGCTTTTTTACGGTATCAGCATGGAAGAAAACATCCGCTGGCGGGAAGAAATATACAAGCCGGAGCGTTATTTAAAAAAAGACCCCCGGCTCAAGGAATCACTTCAAAAATTGAGGGAATTATTTGCCCTGGCATTGGTGACCAACAATACCGTAAGCATCGCCAAAAGGACTTTAGCCGCCATCGGTGCGGAGGAATTTTTCCCCGTCCCTTTTATCGTGGGCCTTGATACCTGTAACGCCGCCAAGCCCGACAAACGGCCCTTCTACAAGGCGGCGGAACTGCTGGGTTTACAGCCGGAAAACTGCGTCTCCGTGGGGGATCGCTACGATGTGGACCTGGCCCTTCCCCTGGAAATGGGCATGGGGGGAATTCTCGTAGAGGGCGTGGAAGAAGTATACACTTTACCGGAGGTTTTTCGTGAAAAAGACCCATGATGATGTACTTTCCCTGTTCGCCCGGTATATGGCGGACATCTCTGCCGGGAGCCCCCTGGCGGCGGACAGGCCCCTGCGCTGGACCATCATCACCAATCCCCGGGCCGGGGGTTTTACGATTAAGTCCCGGTGGAAAAAACACCATGAAGCCCTCAGGCGTTTAGCCGCTTATCCCAAGGCCCCGCCGAAACGGTTCGATGCCGCCCCTTCCCGCACCGCCCAAACGATGGACATGGACAAAGAAAATTCCGATCTGGGAAAGTGGGGCCTTATCCCCACCAGAATGCCGGGCCACGCCGAAGAAATCACCCGCACTCTTTTGGACGAAATGAACGCTGATGCTGCAAGCTCATCTCCCTTTCACCTTATCATCGCCGCCGGGGGAGACGGCACCAGCCGGGAGATTCTCACCGTACTGGCCGCCGCTCCCGAGCCCCTGCGGACCCGCTGCGTTATCCTCCGCCTGCCCTTGGGCACCGGCAATGACGGCGCCGATGCGTGGGACCTGGAAAGCGCCCTGCAGCTTCTTTTAGGACCGGGTGAAGCGGCATTGCCGGCGGTGACACCGGCGGTATTACCGATAGAATTTCAGCGGAGCCTCCGCCTCACCTGTTCAAGCCCCGGTAAAGGGCCCTTTCCCGCCTTCAATGTTCTTTCCGTGGGCCTCGACGCCTTTGTCACCCACAACACCAACAGGGTAAAAGGAAAAATGCCCGGCGACTCCTACAAACTCTGGGTCGATATCGCCGCCCTTTTCTATGACAAAATCTTCAAAGTTGGCCCCATGGAGCTGCGGGCCTTTGACGCCGATGGCAAAGAATGTGCCTGTTTCACGGAAAAAATTTTGCTCGCCGCCATGGGCATTTCAGGCGGCCGGACCTACGGATCCAACAACAAGATCCTTCCCGACAATCGTAACGTCTGCGCCATCAAACAGATGTCTGTCTTTCGGAAAATCGCCCTCAAGGGCCAGTTCCCCAAAGGCACTCACATCCATGCAAAAGAGGCTATACTCTTTAACGCCCACCGCATCGAACTCCGCGGGGAAAACCCCATCCTGGCCCAAATGGACGGCGAGACCGTTCTCCTGGAACCAAAGGATTTTCCCATATCAATAGAGCTTACGCCGCCGCTGATCCCGGCGATGAAAAGAAGGAAGTGAGGCTAAACGTTGAGATTGCTGCACATCGGTCAGTATTTACCCGCCGATATGAAGCTTATTGTCCAGTGTACCGGATTTTTTCAGGCCGAAAATATACCGGGCGTATTGGGTATCTTCCATGGCTATGTGTGAAAGTATCCAGTCCCGGAGAAAACGCACAAAATTGTTGGGCACCAGTTTTTCCCCGTTCTGAAACCCCTTCACTTCATCAACAAGTTTTTGCACAAATTCTTCGTGCTGCCTTTTATGCACCGCCAACTGGGGATAGCTGACATTCTGCAGCATCTTTTCCTCCGCCGAAAAATGGAATTTTGTATACTCCACCACGGATTTGACGGCCTCCATAAAATACGCAGTCTTTTCTTCTTCGGTTCCCGAAAGGCAGCCCTGATACAAAGTGTTGGTATGTTCTATCAACGTCTTGTGTTGTTCATCAATAAAGGGAATTTTGACGCTGTACTTATCGTCCCACTCGACAATTAGCTGATCTTCCGCATCTTCATTGGTCATAGTACGCTCCTTAGATGAAGAATACCAGAGGGGAGAAGCCTTGTCGATAGGATGAAAAGATGAAACCCAATTCGTTAAGTCTTTATCCTGCAAGGAATTAGCACATTCTCTGTACCTTTTGGAAGAAAACCCCAGAAATTTGCATTTTTTTTATAAAAAAAGCTTGACAGCCTTGGAAAGATATACCTATAATGATCCTTAGCGAAGAAAAAGAATAGATGAATAGTGAACCAATTATAAAGCAAATTGGTCATCTATTTATCATTGATCTTTAATATCTTTTACTTCGCAAAAACCACTATTTTGGAGGAAAAGTATGAAGAAGATTGTAAAATGCACGTTGATGGTCCTTCTTGCGGCGGCTATGGCGCTTCCGACCTTTGCCGGCGGCGGATCCCAGGGCGGAAGCGGGGGATCTGTCGGCCGGAAACAAAAAGTAACCGCCGCAATCATGACCTTTGAAAGTCTTGACCCCTTTAAGGCTTCGGGGCATGTAATCATCCAGATTGGCAAGGCCCTCTACAACCCGCTGTTCTGCGAATACGGGGGCGAAGTCAAAGGTGTTATGGCCAAAGAATGGAAATGGGCCGATGATTTCAATCTGGATGTAACAATATACGATTATATTCATGATTCGGCGAATAACCCCATCACCGCCGATGACGTGGTATTCAGCTACCAGACCTGGGCAAACAGTACCGGGGGCGCGATGTTTGGTACAAAACTTAAGGGCATAGCCAAAACAGGCAACTATAGCGTCAGGCTCACCTTTACCGAAAAATCATATCCGACTTTTCTGGATAATATTGGCGCTTTTATTGTAAGCAAGAAGGCGTATGAGGCCGCCCGCAACGGGTTTAACGAACAGCCTGTTTCCACCGGGGCATATAAGGTAACTTCGGTCAAAAGCGGCGTAACGGTAACCATGGAGAAATACGACACCTATTGGCAAAAAGATATGTCCCTCCTGCCGGAACCGTATAAGAACCGGGTAGATGTGGTGCAGTATGACGTAATCAACGAATCCAGCCAGATACAAACCGCGCTTGAGTTGGGCAACATCCAATGCGGTGAAGTTACCGCTCCCATCGCCGATGATTTTGCGGGCAGCAAGAGTATTACGGTTATAAGGGTGGATCAGAAGTATCCCTCTGTTTTGATGTTTAATATGCTTTCCGGTCCTTTCAAGGATAACCTTGCGCTGCGGCAGGCTGTTTGTTATGCCATTGATGTGCCCGCTTTGGCGAGGGCCTCGACATACGGTAAGGGCCGCCAGTCCTATACATTTGGGCATGATTCGCAGTTCGGGTATGTAAAAAAGTGGGACACTGAGGATTATTACAGCCAAAACCTGGACAGGGCGAGGCAGCTTTTGACGCAGGCGGGGTACCGGTCGGGCCAGTTAAAACTGCGCTACCTCTGCAACACCGGTGAAAAGCCCAGTCTGGAAGCCCAGATTATCCAGGCGGATCTGAAAAAAATAGGCATTGATATGGAAATTAACCTTATTGATAACACCGCCTATATCATGAGCCGTACCGCTGAAAGCGGTACCTGGGATCTCTGCTACAACGGCCTGGTGCCCAAGGGTTACTGGATTTCCGGTATCAAGATGCAGCTGGACGGTACCCTTTATTCATCAGGCAACATGATGGGCTTCAGGGATGACAAGCTGCAAAGTCTTCTTGAGGCAGCGCTTTACAACCAGAACGACGCGAATAACGATGCGTTGCAGCAGTGCATCAAACAGAACGCCTATGGCTACGGTCTGGAAGTTGACTATATCTACTATGGCGTGCATCCAGGGATCAAAACAATGGTGTTTAGCTGCGACGGCGAAATCGCCCCCCAGGCTTTCGTACTCGGCCCGGAGTACAATGTCTACGCGAAATAAGGTGAATTGAAAAAAGAAGCACAGGAGTTTAACGGCTCCTGTGCTTAAAACTTCAGAGGGTTTGTCATGTGGAAATATATTATACGAAGGCTGCTCCTCCTGATACCGGTGATGCTGGGCGTCACGATTGTGGTTTTCTCGATCATGTACCTGGTGCCCGGCGATCCGGCAGTGGCGATTTTGGGAACGGAAGCCGAACCCGAAGCTCTTGAAGCTCTGAGGATAAAGCTCAATCTTGATAAACCCTATCTGGTCAGGCTGGGAATATACCTGTATCAGGTTTTTCTCAGGTTTGATCTGGGTGAATCCTATCTTACCGGTAACGGGGTTATGCAAGATCTAATGATGCGTTTTCCTTATACCCTCACGCTGGATCTTGCCTGTATATTTATTTCGTTGTTGGGTATCCCGCTGGGGGTCTATGCGGCTACTCATCAAAATAAAACCGGAGACTATATCGCTATTGTAACCTCCCTGATAGGCGTATCTATTCCCGGTTTTTGGCTGGCGTTAATGCTGGTACTCCTCTTTGCAAATACTCTGCGCATACTTCCGGCCTATGGAGTTGGAGGCTTTCAATTCTGGATTTTGCCAATCCTGGCCAGCTCTCTTTTCGGTATAGGAATGCTGGCCAGACAGACCCGTTCCAGTATGCTGGAAGTTATCAATTCAGATTATATTGTTATGGCCCGTTCCAAAGGCCTTTCTGAACGCAAGGTTATTTACAAACACGCCCTGCCCAATGCCCTTATTCCGGTAATTACCATTATCGGCACGAGTTTCGGCGCCCTTCTGGGGGGCAATGTGCTCACGGAAACGATCTTCACCATTCCGGGTATAGGCAACTACATGGTGAAAGCGGTTAACAACAGGGATTACCCCTGTGTACAGGGAAGCGTTCTTATGCTCAGTCTGGCCTTTAGTATTATCATGATAATAACCGATCTTGCGCTGGCCTATACCGATCCGCGGATTAAGGCGCAATTTATTCATGTGGAAAAAAAGAGGGGGGGCAATCATGACCAGTGATATACTGTCCGGGGAAGATTTTACTGACAGACCGGTAAAAAAGAAAAGCCAGTTTTGGGCCGTTGTAAAACAGCTCTTCAAAAACAAGACCGCAGTTGTCGGATTTGTGATCGTGGTAATTCTGGTACTCTTGGCCATTCTGGCCCCCTGGATACAGCCCTATGAATATACGGCGATTAATGCCGAGGAAGCATGGCAGGGACCGAGTTTGCGGCATCTTTGTGGCACGGATCAGCTTGGCAGGGATATGTTAAGCCGGCTGCTTATCGGTTCACGGTATTCACTGCAGATTGGCATTTGGGCCACTCTTTTTGGCACTTTGGCAGGGGTCATTATCGGATCAATCGCCGGATTTTTCGGTGGTGCGGTGGACGAAGTGATCATGCGCGTTACCGATGTTATTCAATCCATACCCGGTATGATACTCAACGTGGCGATTTCCGCGGCGCTGGGTCCCGGCTTTGTAAATTGCATTATCGCACTGGCTGCAGGCGGGGTTGCGGGGTCCGCCAGAATGATGCGGGCTTCAATTCTGGGGATACGCCAGATGGAATATATCAATGCGGCCGGCCTGATCAATTGCAGAGATGCAAAGATTATTGTCAAGCATCTGATACCCAATGCTTTTGCCCCGATGATTGTGGCCGCTACCATGGGTATAGGGGGCACTATCATGCAGGCTTCGGGTCTTTCTTACCTGGGACTTGGCGTGCAGGCGCCGACACCGGAGTGGGGGGCAATGCTTTCCGAAGGGCGTAATTATCTGCGCAGGTATCCCTTTATGAGTATCTTCCCCGGTCTGCTTATTATGATTACCGTATTGGCTTTCAACCTTTTTGGAGACGGCTTGCGGGATGCATTGGATCCAAAACAGAAGAAGTAGGGAGTGGGCGCCGTGCAGCAAGATTTTTTATCCGTAAGGGATTTATTTGTAAATTATGAAACCAGCGAGGCGAATGTTCACGCGGTAAACGGCGTTTCATTCAATCTGGAGAAAGGAAAAACTCTTGCCCTGGTAGGAGAAACCGGCGCGGGAAAAACTACTATTGCCCGTTCTATTCTCCGGGTGCTGCCGAACCCGCCTGCTAAAATAAAAGGTGGTCAAATCCTCTTTGAGGGAAAAAATCTTCTGGAACTGCCGGAAGATGAAATGCGCCGGGTACGGGGCAGCAAGATCACTATGATATTTCAGGACCCCATGACCGCCTTGAATCCGGTGATGTATGTGGGCGATCAGATTGCCGAAGTGGTGGAAGAACACGGGGAATCCAAAGCTCAGGCAAGAAAGCGCGCCATTGAGATGCTGGAAACGGTAGGTATCCCCGCCGAGCGTTATGAGGAGTATCCCCACCAGTTCTCCGGCGGTATGCGGCAGCGCGTGGTAATAGCTATTGCGCTGGCTTGCAGTCCAGGCCTTCTCCTTGCGGATGAACCCACTACCGCTCTGGATGTGACCATACAGGCACAGGTACTCGATCTGATGCGGAAGTTGAATTCTACTTTGCAGACTTCCATGCTGTTGATCACCCACGATCTCGGTGTAGTGGCGGAAATGTGTGACGATGTGGCAATAGTTTATGCGGGACAGATTTTGGAAATAGGCTCAAAGGAAGATATTTTTGACCATCCGGCCCATCCGTATACGCTTGGCCTCTTTGGCGCTATTCCTGAAATGGATACGGATTCCGAACGGCTCTCGCCGATTTCCGGATTTCCCCCCGACCCGACCGATTTGCCCGGGGGATGTTGTTTCAACCCGCGCTGCCCTCAAGTCCGCGATGAGTGCAGAAACGCCACAATCGGTATGGCCGAAATATCCCAAGGACATTTTTGCAGATGCCTGAACGTAAAGGAGTCTAATAATGCCAACCCTGGTTGAAATGCAGCATTTAAAGAAATATTTTACCACTCCCCGGGGCGTAGTCCATGCGGTGGATGATGTATCAATGAAGGTGGAAAAAGGTAACACCATGGGCATTGTGGGAGAATCGGGCTGCGGAAAAACCACTCTTGGCCGGGTACTCATAAACATGGATCGTGCCACCGGCGGTAGAATTTTCTTTGATGGCAAAGATGTCACCCATTTGTCCCAAAAGGAAAAACGCGCATTTCATGAACGGGCGCAGTTTATTTTTCAGGATCCTTATTCTTCCCTTAATCCCCGAATGACCGTGGAAGAAACAATCAGCGAACCATTTCGTTACGTTTCAACCCGGCTGAACCGGAAAGAAATCGTAAACAAGACTATCCATTTGATGGGCATGGTAGGCATAGCACAGCGTATACGCAGCTCCTACCCGCATGAGTTGGATGGGGGTAGACGTCAGCGGGTTGTCATTGCCCGGGCGCTGGCGCTGGAACCGGAATTTATTGTCTGCGACGAACCTGTCTCCGCTCTGGATGTATCCATCCAGGCCCAGATTTTAAATCTGCTGCAGGATTTACAGGAAGAGCAGCATTTGACTTTTATTTTTATCACCCATGATATGTCAGTAGTCCGACACATCTCTGATAATATTTCGGTGATGTATCTGGGGCAGGTGGTGGAGACAAGTCCGGCAAAAGAGCTTTTTATAAAAACCTGGCATCCCTATACCAAGGCGCTTCTCTCTGCCATACCTACCGCGAATATTCATTCCCACAAAGAGCGGATTTTACTCAAGGGTGAAATAACCTCTCCCATAGACCCGAAGCCGGGCTGCCGTTTTGCCGCCCGGTGTAATTATGCCGGTGAAAAGTGCCGGGATGCCCAGATACTGGAAGAAGTTGCGGAAAATCATTTTGTATCCTGCTGCCGCGTGCATGAGATAAATAATCTGAAGGAGAAAAAAGATGGCAATTAATAGACCTCTGATCCATGAAATAGCCGATCGTACATGGCTGGTGAATGAACTTGGGTGCAATAATATGTACATACTGGAAGGGGATAAAAGCTCTCTCGTTATTGATGCGGGGATGGGTTACTGTGATTTCAGAAAAATTGTTGAAAACATTACCCAAAAGCCTTACGAAGTGGCGATTACCCACGCCCACCCCGACCATGTGGGCATGATACATCAGTTTGATAGAATCTGCATCAACAAAAAGGAAATGGGTGAAATGTTTGATTTCTGCACCAGAAAAGATTTTGACCTGGAGGAGTTTCACTGGAACAACAGACAACATATAGGCTTTTGGGAAGCCTGGGAATGTACCGAAGACATGATCAACCGGGGCGATAAAAAAACCGAAATTGTCTATATTGATGAAGGCTATGAATTTGACCTGGGGGGGCGAAAAGTTTCCTCATGGTATCTTCCCGGCCATAGTCCCGGACATATGTACTACATCGACAGCGGCAGCCGTATCGCCTTTACCGGAGACTGTGTTAATCATAACAACGGCACCCATTGTCATGCCGCGAGTACGCACATCCGTTATCTTCAGAAACTCATGGATCAGCACGGCAAATTGTATGATCGCATATTTACCGGACATTCAACGTACTGCGGCAGCCTTGATGTTTTTTCGCATGATATTTCCGTGGTGCGTAATTTAATTGAAGCCCACCGTTCCCTGCTCCGGGGGGACGCAAAATATGATTCGGTACGAAATCATATTCATCCGGAGATGCCCCCTATTCAGGTTGTGGTATACGGCAGTGAAATACCCGACGCTCCCGGCGGCGGCGGCAGGGGAAGGGGCGATCCCCGGGTTACACCCAATGTGCCGGAAAAACTCTGGGAAGATGGTGAAGAACACATAATACCTTAAGGAGGAAAGTATGGCAGAACAGGATACGGGCAGGCAGCGATTTATTAATTCGCCCCTGAAGACAAAGAAGAGGGTTTATCGTGAAGTGGAAAATCCACTTTGGTGGGCATACACCAAGATACTTCGCGAGCATGATAAAACGAAAAAAACTTATGCGGTTAATCCCTATGCCGAAGTGTACCAATTCAGGACGAATCTTTTCGGGATTTATACTGAAAGTCTTGACGGTATGGGCGACCCGTGGATGTTTTTGATTGAAGGCCCGGAAAAGGCATTCCTCATCGACACCGGTTTTGGAATTGGAAATCTGCCCGGTCTGCTAAAAGAAATAATCGGGGGCAAACCTGTAATTGTGGCAAATACCCATGCACATTTTGACCATGCCTACGGAAATTTCTGGTTCGACAAGGTTTATTGCCATGAATATGAAGCGCCGCTTTTGACATCGAAGATGGATCCCCATATTTGGGATTATCTTTTTGACGAAACCGGACGCGGCAGATGGTGTGATTTTGATAAAGCTGATCTGGTTCCGTTCAGGAAATATGAAATTTGCGGAGTACCTGACGGTTATAAATTCAACCTGGGCGGTGATTATGAGATTGAACTTATCTTTCTTCCCGGACATTCTCCCGGACATGCCGCTTTTCTTGACAGGCAAAACAGAATATTCTTTGCAGGGGACGACGCCTGTGTAGGAACAACCGGAATTATGGGTATTTTTGGCGCGCCGGAAGATACGCCATACCGGGAACATGTAACCGTAGAATCTCTGCGGAATGAACTTGCCAGGGTAATCAAACGCAGCAATGAATTTGACGGAGTCTTCCCCAGTCACGGCATTGTTGATACCGGCGTCATTGTATTGAGTAACCTTCTTGAAACCTGTGATAAGGTTCTGGAAAACCCCAAAAATTATGACATACGAAATGAAAATGACATTGGCCTTACAGGTTCCAAATCTGTTTTCTACGGAAAAATGGTAAGTATGTCCGGTTACCTGATCTATAGTGCCAACAGTGTTTATATGGGCAGAAAAATTGCTATTGAATAAGGCGGAAGTTATGATAAATGAAAGATCCGGCGGAAATGCCCGAATCTGGACTCGTGAGTTTTTAAGCATCTTTCTTGCCAATCTTTTGCTTTATCTGGGGCAGTTCATGGTACAGCCCCTGATCACTACTTATGCGGCGGAGCTTGGGGCGGAAGCTGCAACATTGGGTTTTGTTGCGGGAGCATTTGCGGTAACAGCTATCATATTCAAGGTCTTTTCCGGCCCGGCTATAGATTGTCTTAACCGTAAATATGTGCTGGCCGGAGCTATAATTATCCTGTCCGTTGCATTTTTCGGATACAGTATTTCGACGAATGTTACATTGGTAATTATTTTCCGTTTTTTACAGGGAGCGGGCCAGGCTTTTACCGCTACCTGTTGTCTTGCCCTCGCCGCCGATGCGCTGCCGCAGGAGAAAATAAGTTCGGGCCTTGGCGTTTTTGCGCTGGCCCAAGTGGCGGCCCAGGCAGTTTCCCCGGCAATTGGTCTTTTCATCGGTGAACATTTTGGGTTTCGCGTAAGTTTTATTACCGGCGGCATTGTTCTTTTAACATCAGTGCTTTTAGCGCTTCAAATTCGTACAAAGCCCCCTGCCGTAAAAAAGCAGTTCAAAATTTCTTTTTCCAACACCATTTCTATTCCTTCTTTGCTGCCTGCCTTTCTGCTTTTGCTCAACCTTTGCTGCTTTTGTCTGATAAATTCTTATCTGGTTCTTTATGCTCTGGAACTCAATATTGCAAACATCGGCAGTTTTTTTACCATTTATGCAGTGGCGCTTATTATTTCCCGCCCTCTTCTTGGGAAGTGGTCCGATAAATACGGCTTTATCGCCGTTACCATTCCCGGCCTGATTGTCTATGCTTTTTCTTTTTTTGTTATAAGCTACGCCCACACACTGCCAATGTTTTTCCTCGCTGCCTTTCTGTCCGCCGTCGGCAGCGGGGCATCCCAGCCGATGATGAATTCGCTCTGCATGAAAACAGTGCCGCAAGACAGGCGCGGTGCCGCCTCCAGCACGGCTTATATCGGCATGGATATTGGCAATATAATCGGTCCCATAATTGCGGGTATCGTCGCTTCACGATACGGCTATTCTTTCATGTGGCGGATTATGACAGTATTTCTTTTCATTTCCGTGGTAGTGATCCTGATTTTCAGAAAAAAAATAATGCAAATAGAGAATGTCTTTGGAGGTAAATCATGAACGAAAATGAAATGTTTGACTGGCCTGAACAGGTAATGCCGGCGAATGAGGATCAGAAACCGTATTTAAAGGAATTACAGAAAAAATATGGTATGAAGGTATATCTTCTTGATCCCTATGTCGCAGTGTTTAAAATCCGCAGCAATGTTTGGGCAATGTACGCTCCCTGTACCCATGCGATGGGCGATAACTGGTTGTTCCTGATAGAAGGACCGGAAAAGGCACTGTTCATAGACAACGGCTGGGGGCTCGCCGATCTGAAAGGCCTGGGCGAAATGCTGACCGGAAAACCGGTGTTATCGGCGGTTACGCATTTTCACCTGGACCATTGCGGGGGAAATCCCCAATGGAGCGAAATTTTTTGTCATGATTTTACCGCAGATATGCTGGAATCCGTGATGGACCATTATGAACAATGGTGGAAACAATTCAACCATGTAGGAGAAGACCAGCACCGTCACTATTATAAAGATGAAGATATCGTACCGTACAAAGGGTACAAGGCATTGCATCTGAAAAACCATCACATAATAAATCTTGGCGGAGATTATGATATTGAGTTAATCCATGTAGGCGGTCATGCGCCGGGCGAAAGCTGTTTCCTGGATAAAAAAGGCCGTATTCTCTATTCCGGCGACGCCATGTTTGCAAAGCATGAGCACCTGGCGGCCAGTCTTTTTTCCGGCGGCCCATTCCAGGTTCTCCATCCTGAATATATGGGAGTATCGTATTATTCCGTACAGATCAAACTGCTGGCAGCCCGCATGAACGAATTCGATTCTGTTATGCCGGGACATGGCCAGATTGACTGTTCTCCGGAAATCGCTGCGGGTGTATCAAATGCGGCGCAGGCTATTGTTACAGATCCACATTGTTATGATCGTGTTGTAGACAACCACGGTCACAAAGCCTGTATCAAGGATGGCGGCATGGCATATATCATCTATGATCCGGAAGATGCGGTGGAGAATTTACGTACCCATCCGGTAGATAGTTGGAAATGATATAAAGAATTTGTTTTTTCGATCATTCATATCTTGTATGAATTTTGTAGCCCTGATATTCGGGGTTAGCGATAAATTCTGCGTATTCAAAGGGACCTTTTTCGCAGATGTTGATCCTTTTGGTACAGAGCAGCGCGGTTCCCGTTTTCACCCCAAGTATTCTCGATTCCACAAAATCTGCGGATTTGGCGCTGATATGCTCTTCACTGCTTGTAATATGAATATCGTAAAGCTTTTCATAAAAAGTAATTGAGGATTCAATTTCCGTGATGTATTTTTCCAGATCCGGCATTAAATCCCGCCGCAGGTATTGTACCCTGTAAAGGTAAGGCGTTTCCTCAATTATCCGTATTCGCTGTATCCGGTACACAAGATCACCGGGTTCCAGATTAAGAACCATGGAAGCTTCTTTATCGGCTTCAACCAGGTCAAGCGCTATCGGTGTAGTATTGATGGTGTTCGTATCCCGGAAAAATTCCATGGTAATATCAACCGCATGCCATTTTGACGGATCAAATTTATCCCGGCCTTCACCAGGATTGAGAACGCTCGAACCTGACCCCTGCCGGATGGAAATAAAACCATCGCTCTGGAGCTGGGAAAGCGCCTTGCGGACCGTACCCCGGCTGGCTTCAAACGTATCCATCAACTGTCTTTCGGTGGGAATAAACTCGCCGGGCAGGTATTTGCGCAGAATAATGTCCGAACGCATTTTATTATACATTTGCACATACTTTGGCGAATAATCATCCATAATATATAAACTAATTATATACCTTTCAGTTTGGTTGTCAAGCCCCCCTCCTTACGCTATACTGAATCCATATGATAAACCTGATAAAAAACGGCGTATATCTGCTGGACCGGCGGGAGATCCTGGAAGATAGTCCCGAAAACAAAAACCGCATTACCCAGCGCTGTCCCGAAGGAAAAGAGGCTGGCCGCCGGGGTACTATGGCGAGTGCTATTCTGGACGCCCACAATACCGCGGCGGACGCAGCCGGCGGTGGTACCGGCACCAGTGCCGCAAATGATTTGCTTCGCCTCAATTTTGATGCTATGGCCTCCCATGACATCACCTTTGTTAATATAGTCCAGACCGCCAAAGTCAGCGGCCTGGAACAATTCCCCGTGCCGTATATTTTGACCAACTGCCACAATTCACTCTGCGCCGTGGGGGGGACCATTAACGAGGATGATCATGTCTTCGGCCTTTCTGCGGCCCGGCGTTACGGCGGCATCTACGTGCCTCCCCATCTGGCGGTGATCCATTCATACATCCGGGAAACCCAGGCGGGCTGCGGCAAAATGATCCTGGGCAGCGACAGCCATACCCGCTACGGGTGCCTCGGAACCATGGGGGTGGGGGAGGGCGGCGGCGAACTGGTCAAACAGATCCTCCGCCAGACTTACGATGTGCCGAGGCCCAAGGTGATAGCCGTTTACTTAAGCGGTAAACCCCGTCCCGGCGTGGGGCCCCAGGACGTGGCCCTCTGCCTCATCGCTGCTGTTTTCAAAGACGGCTTTGTGAAAAACAGCGTGCTGGAATTTGTGGGGGAAGGCATAAAAAATCTTTCCATGGATTACCGCGCCGGCATCGATGTGATGACCACCGAAACCACCTGCTGGTCTTCGATCTGGGAAACCGACGATAAGGTCAAAGATTTTTTGACGATGCACGGCCGGGGAGGGGAGTACAAAAAACTAAGCCCCGAAAAACACGCCTATTACGACGGCATGATCCGCATCGATCTTTCCCGGATAAAACCCGCCATCGCCCTGCCCTTTCATCCAAGCAATGTTTTTATGATTGATGATCTGCTCAAAACTCCCGGCGATATTCTGCGGACCGTGGAAAAAGAAGCGGCGGAGATAATCGAAAAACCGGGGCTCAATCTTTCCCTCGTTGACAAGCTCGATGACAAAGGCCGCCTCCATCTGGATCAGGGGATTATCGCCGGATGCGCCGGGGGCACCTTCGACAATATTATGGCGGCGGCGTCTATTCTCCGGGGAGGCAGCCCGGGCGATTTCTCCCTGTCAGTTTACCCCGGAAGCCAGCCGGTGATGCTGGAACTGGCGAAAAACGGCGCTGCGGCGGACCTTATCGCCGGGGGGGCAATTCTCCGCACCGCCTTCTGCGGCCCCTGTTTCGGCGCCGGAGATGTGCCCGCCAACAACAGCCTCTCTATCCGGCACACCACCCGGAATTTCCCCAACCGCGAAGGCTCCAAACCCGCCGAGGGCCAAATCGCCGCGGCAGCCTTGATGGATGCCCGCAGTATCGCCGCCACGGCCCGCAACGGCGGCATCCTCTGTTCCGCCGAAGATTTTGCCGCAGCGGAACCTTCCGTGCCCTATCACTTTGACGAATCGCCCTATCAAACCAGAGTCTACAACGGCTTCGGCAAAGCGGACAAAGATGCGGCTTTACGCTACGGTCCCAATATCACCGATTGGCCGCCCTTTGAAGCTATGGGCGAAGATATACTCCTCAAAATCGTTTCGTTTATCACCGATCCGGTAACCACCACCGACGAGCTTATCCCCTCGGGCGACACCTCGTCGTACCGGTCAAATCCCATCGGGCTTGCCGAATACACCCTGTCCCGAAAAGATCCGGGATACGTGGGCCGGGCCAAAGCGGTGCGGGAAAAAAACCTTCCGGAACTGCCCGCCATTTACGAACAGATCCGCCGTATTAAAGGCATGGAAAAAATAAACACAGCAAAGATACAACTCGGTTCCGCCATCTTTGCCAAAAAGCCCGGAGACGGCAGCGCCCGTGAACAGGCCGCAAGCTGTCAGCGGGTGTTGGGGGGCCTGGCCAACTTCGCCCTGGAATACGCCACCAAACGCTACCGCAGTAACTTAATCAACTGGGGCATCCTGCCTTTTACGATTGAGATTGAAAAAGAAATTCCCTTTGAAAACGGCAACTATGTTTTTATCCCCGGCATCGCGAAAAGCATCCGCGAAAAATCCCTGCCCGGAGATACGGCGGTCACCGCCTATGTGCTGCGTGAATCAGGCGATGCAAAATCCTTCACGGTAAAACTCCCCGAATTTTCCGCTGTGGAAAATGAAATAATCCGGGACGGCTGCCTTATCAACTACAACCGCCGGCTGCTGGAGGAGAAGAAAAATTAAGCATTGGTATATATTATAGAGCGACCTTTAGCAGCAAAATATTCTGCTCCTCAAGAAACTGTTCTCTTTCCGCAGGGATGGCTTCATCAGTAATAACCAGGGATATGCGGTTGAACGGCAGCAAGGGGACTAAGCCCCGTTTGGAAAATTTTTCAGATTCCGTGAGAATAATAACCCGGGCGGATTGTTTCGTCATATCCCGAACTGTTTCAGAACGGAGATGATCATTTCCGGTAAAGCCATGTTCTGCAGAAAAACCGTCGGTCCCTATAAAAAACTTATCTACCGAAAAGCCCTCTACACATATTCGCGTAATGGGTCCAACCATGACCTGGGATTCACTCTGGTAATCTCCGCCGAGAAGTACGATCTTTACCTGTAGACGCCTGATATAGGCGGCAATAAAAGCGGAGTTGGTTATGATGCGCACATCACGTTTGTTGGAAGCGAGTTCTTCGGCAAGGATCGCACAGCAGGAACCGGATTCGATCATCACTGTCTCGCCGTCTTTTACAAGTTCCGCAGCAGCCCTGGCAATTTTCCGTTTGGTTTCATAGTGGTAGCTGAGCCTGTTATTAATATCATCGCTGGAACCGGGGCTTACGTATCCCTTTTCATGGCGTATAATTCCCTTTTGCTTTAACACTTCAAGGTCCTTCCGCAATGTTACTTTGGAAACCCCCAGCATTTCTGCCAGTTTTGCCACTTCAATGCGCTCAGAAGCAGCGATGGTGTCAAGTATTCTTTTCTGGCGATCATTTTGTTTTTCGGTCATACATCTATTCCTCTGTCAATAAAGACCTGGCGATACTCCATCAAATCCTCCTGGTGAAGCTGAGGTACACCGTGCATAGAATAGGGTATCCCCAGATCGGTATATTTTTTTTCACCAAATTGATGAAAGGGGAGGAGTTCGGCCCTGGATATACCCAGGGCGATAAAGAGGCGGGAAAATCCCTCGGCATCTTCAAGACTGTTGTTAAAGCCGGGAATCACCGGAATACGGGGGAGTATGTTCGGCCCCCTGTCCGCCGTTCTCCTATTCAGGGCTGTTTTCAGATTGGCAAGGCAGACCTCATTGGAGACCGCAGTACCTTCGATATGGCGTTCCCGGTCATAATGCTTCACATCAATAATGAGGAGTTCCACATGGTTGATAAGTTCCTGCCAAACCGCCGAGGGAGCCAGGGCGCTGGTTTCAATAGCACGATGTAATTTTTCTTTACCAAGCTGGTCAAGGAGGGTAATGGCAAAATCGGCCTGAAGGAGCACTTCTCCCCCCGAAAGGGTAACGCCGCCCCCGGACTCCTCGTAAAAAGGACGATCCTGGAGGCAGATTTTCATGACCTCCTCCACCGTGTAAGAGCGTATGTCCTCCGCAGGAGACCAGGACTCCGGATTGGAACACCAGCGGCAACGGAGAGGGCAGCCTTTAAAAAAGACCACCGTACGGATGCCGGGGCCGTCGTGGAGGCTGAATTTCTGAATATTAAAGAGCAGCGCTTTATCCGGCATGATATCACTATCACCTATTCTTTATAAAATGTCAAGAAATTACTTACTTTAATAACTTTTTTTCTTGACAAACAACATATTTCGGGTTACCATGAGTAATGGACCAATATACCATCGGTATCGATGTGGGCGGGACTAAAACCGCTTACGGCCTTTTTAATGACCAGAGGGAGATAGTCCGGCGCCTGTCTCATCCTTCGGATGATAACGCAAGCCCGGAAGAATTTTTTGATACCATTGCGGCCAATGTCGAAGGACTCATGGCAGCGAAGGGCCTCCAAAATGAAGATATCCGGGGGATTGGCATCGGTATGCCCTCCTTCGTCCTCTTTGAGGAGGGACGGCTCATCAAAACCAGCAACCTGACGAAGATTCACGATTTCCCTGCCCGTGCCTATCTGATGGAAAAGCTTCATGGTATTCGGGTGCTTATCGATAACGATTCTCATACCGGAGCTATCGCGGAGCACCGGCACGGGGCGGGCCGGGGTTTTAATAATATGCTCTACTGTCCTATCAGCACCGGGATTTCTTCGGGGATCATCATAGATGGAAAACTGTTTCGGGGCCGCTACGGCTGGTCCGGGGAAAGCGGTCACATGATTGTTACCCCTGATGACGGGGTAGAATGCGGCTGCGGAAACCGGGGCTGTCTCATGTCATGGTGTTCCGGTTCCATGATCGTCAAACATATTGAAAAGTGGATTGAACAGGGGGAAGCTTCGATAATTCCGGATCTGGCGCAGGGAGAAAAAATTACGGTGTTCCACCTGGGCAGCGCTTACAACGAAGGGGATGCCCTGGCCCGCCGGGCCTATGAACAAATGGTGAAGTATCTGGGCATTTGGATCTATAACCTGTACGTCACCCTGAACATAAATTGTTTTGTCTTCGGCGGCGGCCTCTTAAAACTGAGCCGGCAGCTTATGAATGGGGGAAAGAAAACGACTATCCTTGAAGATATGAAGGGAATTTTTGACGGGTACAATAAAAACGATATGCCCGTTTATTTTAAAACGGCGGAGCTCGGCGATGACTTTGGCATTATTGGCGCCAGAGAATTACTGTTTTAGGAGGAAGGCGGCATGAGTAACTATTTTGGAAATTTGACAAGCAGGATGGCCCGGTTCCGGTTGGAGCTGCTGAATGCAAGGCCGCAGGTTTGTGTGGAGCGGGCTAAAATAACCACCGCCACTTACCGCGAAAATATGGATCAGCCACTTTCAATACGGCGGGCGCTGATGCTCAAAAATGTTCTCGCCCAGATGAGCATATTTTTAGAAGATGAAACCCTTATCGCAGGGAATCAGGCTTCAAGCAATCGTTCCGCACCGATTTTTCCCGAATATGCCATGGATTGGGTCATTGATGAACTTGATAAATTTGAAAAACGTGACGGGGATATTTTTTATATAACAGAGGAAAACAAGGAAGCCCTCCGAAAAATCGCTCCGTTCTGGGAGCATAATACGGTAAAAGACCGGGGCCTTGCCGCCATGCCCGCATCGGCGCGGGTCTTTTATGATCTGGGGATCATCAAAGCCGAGGGGAATATCACTTCCGGGGATGCCCACCTGGCGGTGGACTATAAGCGTATGCTTGCCGAAGGGCTTCTTACATACAAAAAGCGGGCAGAAGAAAAACTCAACAGTCTCGATCTTGCTGATTATAAGAATCTCCATAAAGCGTATTTCTACCGGGGGGTGATCATCACTATGGATGCGGTGATCGCCTTTGCAAAGCGCTACGCTGATTTAGCTGCAAAAATGGCGGAAACAGAAAAGAACGATACTCGCCGGATGGAACTGCTTGAAATGGCCCGTGTCCTTGTAAAGGTTCCGGCTCATGGCGCAGACACCTTCTACGAAGCGGTACAGGCCCTGTGGCTTGTCCACCTTGTTCTTCAAATAGAAAGTAACGGCCATTCACTTTCTTACGGAAGGATGGATCAGTATCTCTATCCGTATTACAAAAAAGATATTGATACAGCGCATATTACAGAAGAAAAGGCCTGTGAACTTCTGACCAACCTATGGCTTAAAACCTTTACGATCAACAAAATACGAAGCTGGTCCCATACCCGGTTTTCCGCCGGGAGTCCTCTGTACCAAAATGTAACCATAGGCGGGCAGATTCTTGAAAACGATTCTGCCGATCCCGAGGACGCGGTAAATCCCCTATCCTTCCTTATTCTGAAAAGTGTAGCCCAAACTAAATTACCGCAGCCAAACCTGACAGTACGGTATCACAAGGTAATTGACCCCCGGTTTTTAAAAAATTGCATAGAAGTAGTGCGCCTCGGTTTCGGTATGCCCGCTTTTAACAGCGATGAGATCATTATCCCCTCATTTTTGGACAAGGGCATCGCAAAACTTGATGCATACAATTACAGCGCCATCGGCTGTGTGGAAGTCGCCGTGCCGGGCAAATGGGGCTACCGGGTGACGGGGATGAGTTTTCTCAATTTCCCCAAATCCCTGTTAATTGCAATGAATGACGGCGTAGATATTGAAAGCGGGAAAAAAGTCTGTGAGGGTATCGGGCATTTTACCACATGGAAAAACTACGATGATGTAAAAAAAGCGTGGGATAAAATTATCCGTGAGTTTACCCGTCAGTGTGTCATAATAGATTCCTGCGCCGATACGGTTCTTGAGCAGGACACGGCGGACATACTTTGTTCCGCGCTCTGCGATGATTGTATTGAACGGGGGCTTAATTTAAAAGAGGGGGGGGCGGTCTACGACTTTATCAGCGACCTCCAGGTGGGAATCGCAAACCTTGCGGACAGTCTTGCGGCGATTAAAAAGTGTGTATACGAAGACAGGTCGATCAGCGCAAAAGAACTGTGGGACGCGCTGCAAAATAATTTTGCCGGCGATGAAGGCGGGCGGATCAGAGGGCTCCTCATCGCCGCACCAAAATATGGTAACGATGATGATTATGTGGATATGCTCGTCCGGGAAGCATACGATGTCTACATTGACGAGATGAAAAAATACCACAACACACGTTATGGGCGCGGTCCAATCGGCGGTATCTATTATGCCGGTACCTCCTCAATTTCGGCGAATGTTCCCCAAGGCGCAGGTACAAGCGCAACACCGGACGGACGGAAAGCAGGCGAGCCTTTAGCGGAAGGATGCTCACCGAGTCACAGCATGGACAAGCACGGACCCACGGCGGTCTTTAAGTCAGTATCCAAGCTGCCCACTCGGGAGATCACCGGAGGGGTTCTCCTTAATCAGAAAGTAACACCGGCCATGCTGGAAACTGAAGAGAACCGCGAAAAACTTATCTTTTTGCTCCATGCCTTTTTTATCCGGCTCGGAGGCTTCCACGTACAATTCAATGTGGTATCCAGGGAAACTTTACTGGATGCCCAAGTTCACCCGGAAAAACATCAGGACCTTATTGTCCGGGTGGCGGGATACAGCGCCTTTTTCAATGTCCTTTCCCGTCAGACCCAGGATGATATTATCGCAAGGACGGAGCAGGTTATCTGACACAGGGGCTATAGATCAAGAAATTTCCTGAAGGCCGAGTTTGGTTTTTTAAGCTCCCGGGAACCGCGGGTTATTTTGCACAGTGACACCCCCAGGCTTTTCGCTATTTCCCGCTGGGATTTTTTTTCATCCAGCGCCTTGACTAAAGCCCAGCGGGCGGCAATATCCGCCGTTTCCGCCGGTGTTAAAAGGCAGCGGAGAAAATCCGCTATAAGTTTTTCATCCCCCGTGGATGCCAGATTTTTCGCCAGTTCCACGATATTTTCTTCCACCCGGGGATCCTCATATTTCATACTTCAAGCATAACGCACTATTACATTTTTGTCTCTGAAACCAGTTTAAGAATATCTTCGGGTGTATCGGCAAAATAATTTGCCCCCGCTTCTTCCAAAACTTTCCGGGGCCGGAACCCCCAGCTTACCGCAATGGCCGGACACTCCGCCCGCCGACTAGTCTCCAGATCGACCTCCGAATCGCCCACGATAAGGGCCTGCCGGGGGCTGCAGCCCAGATCAAAAAGCAAGTCCCACACCAGCGCGGGATCGGGCTTGGCAGGCCGATTCGGAAGCACCCCCCGGACATCATCAAAAATCCCCGGAAAAAGCCCCTCCACCACCGTCTGAGCCAGGGCATCGGGTTTGTTGGTGATAACCGCCAATTTAATTTTGCGCCGTTTCAGTTCAGCCAGAAGCTCCCGGATCCCCGGATAGGCCTTTGTTTTGTTCAGCGGCTCCTCCGCGTAAAACCGCGAGGCCCTTGCCGCCAGATCCTCCACCGTTTTTTCATCCCGCTTTTCTTCGGGCAGCGCCAAAAAGGCCAGTTTCTTAATGCCCCAGCCCAATTTTTCCGGATACTCTTCTTCTGCCAATAGGGGAAAAGCCCGCTCCGCCAGAGCCCTGTTCATGGATGCCGCAATATCACCGATGGTATCCGCCAATGTTCCGTCCAGATCAAAAATCACGCATTTAAACCGCATTTCATCTCCATTTTCCAATCCTTTTTCTAACAATACTACAATTTATTAAAAAAGACTCGTTGTGGAAACGGCCAAAACACCTGATTGTTAATGCAGGTAAAAAACATTTAAAAATACTTTCCGTAGAATGCGGGCGGATTGGTACTGCCGGTCCGTCCGCGATTTTATCACATAATATGCACCGCTCCATTGTCCATTCCCCATGTTTTTATTATAGTAATTGCCATAAGGAATCAAATGGCGGCGATAATCATAGACGGAAAGGCTGTAGCGGCAAAGCTTCGTTTGCAGGCGGCGGAAAGGACGGCGAAGCTCAAGGAGCGGGGTACAAGGCCCACTCTGGCGGTGATCCTTGCGGGGGAGGACCCGGCAAGCCTGTCCTATGTACGGGGCAAGGAGAAGGCTCTTGCAGAGGCGGGCATGGAGAGCCGGGATATACGGCTTCCCGCCTCCGTTTCCGAGGGCGCACTTTTGGATAGTATTGACCGCCTTAACGGCGATCCCCTGGTACACGGCATTCTGGTGCAGCTCCCCCTGCCGGCGCATATCCGGGAAGACCGGGTGATAGCCGCCATAGATCCGGCAAAAGATGTGGACGGCTTTCACCCAGTGTCGGTGGGAAACATGGTTCTGGGCAGACCGGGGTTTTTGCCCTGCACGCCCCACGGGGTGCTTTTTCTTTTGCGGGAATATAAAATCCCCCTGGCGGGGACGCGGGCGGTGGTGTTAGGCCGTTCAAACATTGTGGGGACTCCCCTGGCGAATATGCTTTCCCGCCGGGAGGTGAACGCCACGGTAACGCTTTGCCACACGGGAACCCGCGATTTGGCGGCCCGCACAATGGAGGCGGATCTTTTGATCGCCGCCGTGGGGAAGCCCCGGTTTGTCACCGCGGACATGGTAAAAGAAGGGGCCGTGGTGATCGACGTGGGGGTTAACCGGGTGGAGGATCCATCGACAAAAAACGGGTACCGCCTCTCGGGCGATGTGGATTTCGGCCCCGTGGCGGAAAAGGCCTCGTATATTACCCCGGTGCCCGGCGGTGTGGGGCCCATGACCATCGCCATGCTGCTGCAGAACGTGCTTGAGGCTGCAGAGGGGTCAGTATGATAGATGTGCAGAACCAGCGGGATCACCGGGATGTGCCTCTGGCCAAGGTGGGCGTTAAGGGGCTTTTGTATCCCATCAGGGTGCTGGACAAGGTGAAAAAGGTCCAGCATACCAGCGCCCGGGCGGATCTTTTTGCCGACCTGCCCCGGCATTTCAAGGGCACCCACATGAGCCGTTTTATCGAGCTTTTTCACCGTTACCGGGATGATCTTTCCATGCCCCGGTTTCTGGAAATGCTGGAGGCGATCCGCGGCGACCTTGAAGCCCAATCGGCTTACGGCTCCATCACCTTTCCGTATTTTCTTGAAAAAAAAGCGCCCGTGTCGGGGCTGCCGGGGATGATGTCCTACGAGTGCCGTTACGAGGGGAGGGTGAGCGCCGGGAATAGCCGGGTGGACCGGCATTTTACCGTGGCGGTTTCTGTGCCGGTGGCCACGGTGTGCCCCTGTTCAAAGATGATCAGCGACCGGGGGGCCCATAATCAGCGGGGCATCGTGACGGTGGAGCTGGAGCTTGGCCCCTTTTTCTGGATCGAGGATATCATCACCCTGGTGGAAAAGGCCGCCTCAAGTCCGGTATACTCTCTTTTGAAACGGGAGGATGAAAAATTTATCACTGAACAGGCCTACGACAATCCGAAATTTGTTGAAGATTTGGTCAGAGATGTATATATTGAACTGAAGGCCCTCGAAGATTTTCCCCGTTTCTCCGTGGAAGCGGAAAACTTTGAGAGTATCCATAATCACAGCGCCTTTGCGTATGTTGAATACGACCGGCGGGGAGGGGATGTATGAACGATCTGGAAGAATCTGAGGGTTTAGTGCCGGCCAATGTGTTAAGCAAACAGGGGATGAGGGCGGTAGGCGGCATTGTGGGAGGGGCGGCTCTTTTTGTGGCCCGTATCCTCCCCTGGATTGTCAGCGTTCCGCTGGGCATTATCGCCGCCGTGGTGGGCCTTTCCGCCCTGCGGTCCCGCGATCGCTCGGACCATCTCCCCGGCCTTATCATCACCGCCACCGGAGCGTTGACGGTGCTGGCAAAACTGCCCGCCGTCAAATTCCTTTGGCCTGTGGCGGGCACTCTTTTGGGGATAGGCACCGTGGGGCTTTTTGCCCTGGGAATCTGGAACGCCGTTAAATTTTTTATAGGCCTTAAACGGCGCTCATAGCGGTGAAATATTTTTTTGAAACCTACGGCTGTCAGATGAACACCGCCGAGTCGGCGGCTTTGGAGCTGGTGATCCGGGAGCGGGGCTGGACAGAGGCCGCCTCGGGGGAAGATGCCGATCTGGCATTGCTTAACACCTGCGCCGTCCGGGCTACGGCGGAACAGCGGGTCATGGGGCGGCTGGCCCATTATACGGCCCTCAAAAAAAAGCGCCTCGCCGAAGGCCGCCCCCTCATATTGATAGTCACCGGCTGCATGGCCGAGCGGCTGGGGGAAAAGCTTAAAGGATCGGTTCCGGCGGTAGATCAGGTGATGGGCACGGCCGCCCGGCAAACCTTCCCCCTGATCCTTGAAGCGGTAGAACAGGGCCGCCCGGTCCCGGCGCTTACGGATAACGAAACAAAGCCGGTTTTTTCTTTTTCTTCGTCCCATCTGGAACCAGGTCAGTTCCGCAGTTTTATCCCCATCATGAACGGATGTAATAATTTCTGCTCCTACTGCATCGTCCCCTATGTGCGGGGCAGGGAAGTTTCCCGCGATCCCGCCGCTATTTTGAAGGAAATCAGGCTGGTGGCAGAAAAAGGCGTCCGGGAGATCACCCTATTGGGGCAGAATGTCAACTCATACCACTGGCAAGGCGCCGGGGATGTGCCAGGCGCCATCGATTTTCCCGCATTGCTGGAGATGGTTGCCGCTGCGGTGGAAAACACGCCTATCCGGTGGGTGCGCTTTCTTTCAAGCCACCCCAAGGATCTTTCCCAAAAGGCTATCAGGGTGATGGCGGAGCATAGGGTTTTTGCCCGTCATATCCACCTTTGCGTTCAGCATGGCTCGGACCGCATCCTTAAGGCCATGAACCGCCGCTATACCTCTGCGGAATATCTGGAACTGGCGGCAACGCTGCGGACGGCGATGCCGGGCCTGACCCTCTCCACGGATATTCTGGTGGGCTTTCCCGGCGAAACCGGGGAAGATTTTGAAGCAATCATCACCCTGATGGAAAAGGCGAAATTTCTCTATGCCTATATGTACCACTACAACCCCCGCGAAGGGACCGCCGCCTATGATCTGCCGGACCGGGTAAGCGAGGCGGTTAAGCTGGAAAGGCTGGAGCGGGTCATCGCTCTGCAGCAAAAACACACGGGGGAGCTGCTAAAAACCCGGGTTGGCTCCCGGGAAATGGTTCTGGTAGAGGGGATTTCCCGAAAAAATGCCGATGAATTAGTATGCCGTACTGAACGGGATGAAATGGCGGTGTTTCCCGGCAAGGCCTCTTTGATTGGCTCCTTTGCCGAAATCACCCTGTCGTCCCTGCGGGGAAATACCTTTCGCGGGAAAAATTTGGAGGACTAATTCATGCCCTGGCGTTTAATCGGATTTATCGTTGTATTTGCCGTTTTTTTGGCCTTTATCACCTTTAATTTGGGAAACAGTTGTGATATTTCCTTCGGGTTCAAAAGTTTTCCCGCCGTGCCGGTCTATCTGACGGTTTTTACGTCCTTTATGCTGGGCTTGTTTTCCGCCATACCTTTTATCCTTTCCCTGAGCCTGAAAAAGAAACGCCTGCAGAAAAAAAAGCCCCTAACGAAGGATGAAGCGGCGGAGCTGTTTCCCGATGTAACGCCTGAGCTGAGAGAGAAAGACAGCCCCTATGGAATCGACTAAAAAAAATATCATTATGAAAATTCTTTTATTATTAATGATGACCCTCGTCGTATTGCCTCTGACAGCCCAGACACCCGCAGGCGCCGGATTGGCCGGGGAAGTTCAAAAAATATCGCAGATTCTGAACAAGCCCGGCGTGAGCGGGACCGAACGGCACGACGCATTGGTAAAACTCGCCCGGCTCTACCGCCTTTTGGGGAATCTGGAAAATTCAGCCCAGGCCTGGCTGGATGCAGCCCTGGCGGAACAGGGCAAACAGGACGATCATGCCTTTTTGGAAGGATCCCTTGTTTTTATCGCCCTGGGGGAATACGACAAGGCCCGGGCAAACTTGAACACGGTGCTGGCCGGCGGCGGTTCCCCGGAGCATTTCCAACGGGCCCGTTACATCAGCGCCCAACTGGAGGCCTTCAACGGTGATGCCCGGCTTTTGTATCAGCTTTTGGGCGATGCCAATTATCAGGAATACCAAAGTTCCATTTTATATACTCTCTGGCGAGTGCTGGGTGAGGATGCGTACCGGACCAAACTTTTAGCCGATTATCCCGCCAGTCCCGAGGGACGAATTGCCGCAGCGGGTCCGGCGCTGTCAGCGGTACCGCCAGCGGCCCAGGTAGGCCCGGTTCAATCGGCCATGTGGCTGCTGTTCCCCGGCCGTGACAGCATTACCCTGGCGCCGCCAACTCAGGTTGCACCTGCGCCGCCGCCCGCCTCGCCGCCCCCGGCAACGGTGGTTCCGGCGGGGCCCTCCCTGCTGCCGCCGGTCAGCACGAAGCTTCCGGACTTGGGCCGAGACACGCCGCTGCAGACCGGCCTTTACTCACGGGAAGAAAATGCCCGGGACATGGTCAGGCGGCTTGACAACGCGGGTTTTACCGCCGCTATCCTGAGCCGCACAATCAACGGTGCTAATTATTGGGCCGTCACGGTACCTTCGGGGCCGGATATTCAGCAGACGATTTTACGGTTAAAAAACGCCGGATTTGAATCGTTCCCGTTAAAGTGAAAAGCGATTGACATTTCTCATTACACCGGCTATATTGTTTTATATGTTTGAACGGGGTTGTGGAGTTTCTTTACACGGGGCAATGCAAATGACCAACGGTATCTTGCCGTCCGGCTCTTGTAAGCCGCGCTTTACTAAGCTGCTCCCCCAGCATTTATATGGAGGAGAAATATAAAAAAGCCGGTATTCCAACAGGGAACCCGGCGGTTTTCGAGAAAATAAAGTATCAGTT
>BNUV01000013.1 GCA_025997615.1 Spirochaetia bacterium | reverse complement strand
GAAATTGCCCCAGTTGTGGCACTCCCCCTCCACCGGCGACTGGGCCCATTTACCGCCGTGGGGCGAGTTGTAAATGTAGGGCAGGTCCGGGCAAAGTTTTGCCGCCAGGGGGGGCAGATATTCCCGGACGAGTTTTTCGCCGTAGAAACGGTCCACGGATTCCTTCCAGCCCCATTCATCCCAGCCTTCCTGCTGTTCGTTTCCCCCGCAGATCAGGCAGAAGCAGGGGTGGACCCGGCCCTGGCGGATCACCCCCTCGCACTCGGCGAGAAACTCCTTGACAAAGGCTTCATCATAATCGGGGTAGAGGTTGCTGTGGAGGAACATATCCTGCCAGATGAGGATCCCCTTACGATCGCACTGGGCATAGAAGAAATCGTCCTCCATCACCCCGCCGCCCCACATTCGGATCATATTGACATGCTGATTTTCCAGAAGCCGGAAGATCCGTTCATATTCTTCCTGCCTTCCGTAGGATTTGATGTAATCCAGGGGGATGTGGTTCTCCCCGTGGACAAAGATCCGGCGGCCGTTGACCTTAAAGTAAAACGTCTTCTTGCCGGTCTCGTCCTTTTTAACCAACTCCACCACCCTGATGCCGATTTCCCGATCCCGGGTATAGGTTACCTTGCCCTGATCTTCCAGCTCCACCGTCAAGGTGTAGAGGCTGGGTTTGCCGTAACCCGCAGGCCACCAAAGCTCGGGATTTTCGATGGTGATGGGGATAGAAGTTTCCCCCGAAACGGTGCCTGAAACCTCAGCTGGCACCTCGGCGGAGGCTGCGGTTTTACCCGCCTTGTCCTTCACCAGGATTCTGATTTTTGTCCCCGGTCCGGCCTTTTCTACGGTAAGATTTACCTTGCCCCGGGCCTTACCGTCTTCGATGCTTTCGGTACGGTAGTAACAGTCCGAAAGATACGGCCCCGGGTAAAGGACCAGTTCCACTTCCCGATTGATGCCGATCCCCAGCACCCCGGTCCCCAGGTTGAGGAGGCTCGATCCGGCGAAGAAGCTCCGCTGATAGCGGCGGATCAGGGACTTGCCCACGGTGCCTTCCACGGTCCGGCCATTGTGCAGATGCTTTTCCGTCTCGTCGATCTTGCCGGCAATCATCCGCTCGTGGGATTTTACCCGCACCAAAAGGCTGTTTTTCCCCGAGGCCGCCAGGAGGCCCGCCTTGACGGGGAACTCGTAGATCCGCATGGCGTTGGCAGTCTCCCCCAAAAGTGCCCCGTTGAGCCAGAGCTCCGAATAGGTATCCACCCCTTTCATGCGGAGGAGAATCGTGGCGGCAGAAGCCGCTCCGGCGGGGGTGTCGAAACTCGCCCTGTAGAGCCAGTCGCTTTTGGCAACCCAGGCTGCATCAAAGGCCGCTTTGGTAGAGGCGTAAGGATTTTCCAGCTTGCCCCGGGCAGCCAGGTCGTATTGAATAGCGCCGGGGACAGTAACGGGGAACCAGTCCCCCTGTTCCTGCGGGGCGGTTTGGTCCGGCAGGGCCTTGTCGTACTGCACGGCCTGCCATTGGGTAATAGCGATTACCTTTTGCATCTTACTTCCTCCCCCTGGTATACACATCCCGGCTATCCAGCTGGTTCCGCAGACGCTGCCCCTCCCGGTAGAGCCGGATATTATCGCAGATTATATTGAGGCCGTTGTCCGCCAGATCCGGCACCTCCGGGGTGCAATGGGGGGTAATGACAAAGTTGGGCAGGTCCCAGAGGGGGCTTTCCTTTTGTAAGGGTTCGGTCTCAAACACATCACTGGCGGCCATGGCGATAGTCCCCTTGACCAGGGCCTGGTGCAGGGCTTTTTCGTCCACCACCGCCCCCCGGGCCATATTCACCAGGCAGGCGGTTTTTTTCATCAGCCCCAGGGCCCGTTCATCAACCAGATGGAAGGTCTCATCGGAAAGCCGGACTGTCAGGACCACAATGTCGCTTTCCCGGAGCAGCTCATCGATATTCTGGCCCTTATCGGCAAAGTATGCCCTATCCACCCCCTCGGGAATTTCAGCACTGCTCCGGCCATAGCCCAGCACCTTCATCCCAAAGGCTTTCGCCCGGGTGGCCAGGGCCTTGCCTGTGTACCCCAGCCCTATGATACCCAGGGTCTTGGTGTAAAGCCCCCGGCGGTCCCGGTAGAGGTTATTCCAGTTATGGTCCCGCTGCTGCTGTTCCAATGTCCGGGAATTGTAGATGAGGGAAAGCATAAGGAAGAAAATATGCTCCGCCAGCACCGGCGCCGAGCGTCCCGCCGAGGCAGTAAGGATGATCCCCCGCTCAAAAATTTCCGGATGGGCGGAATTGTTGGCCCCCGCATGGTCCGCATGGACCCATCTGAGGGCCTTCCCCGCCGCCAGCACCTCGGCGCTGATGTCGCCGGACAGGATGGCCACATCGGCATCCTTGATCCCTTCCTTCACTGCGGCGGTATCGTTATGATCTGCCCGGATAATTTCCACCGGCCCCAGGGCCTTAACCAGTTTTTCCCAGTGCCAGTCGGTGTAGGGCTCCGTGGTAAAAACTTTTTTTATAACGCGTGTTTCGGCCATAACATTTCCCCCTTTAGTTTTTGAGCGCGTCAGCCTTGATAAGGGTTTTTTTGCCCGTGTAACCTTCGGCCTTAACGCTCGGTTTGTGGGCGTCTTCGGGGAGGCAGATAACAAAGAAACCGGCGTCCACCAGGATAAGGCTGCCCACGGTGGTATCCGAAAAAAATTCCACATCCGTATCCGCAATGTATTCGGCGGAATTTTTCAAAGAAGAAACCGGTATCCATTCGATGGCTTCCTTACCCTGGAGCACAATGTGGATGTCGATGTGATCGCGGTGGATTTCCCAGCGTTTTTCCGCCGAAGGCTGGGTCTCGAATTCGTAGGGTCCAAAGGAATAACCGGTGCCCTCTACCGTAATTTTCTGGCCCGCCGCGAGGGAATCAAGGGAAGCCTTTTGAAAAAAGGCTTCCAGCTTGTCCGCATCCTTGATCAGTTTCCCATACCTGCCGATGTTCTTGATCCTGTCTACAATCATAATCACACACTCCTTAATATCAGTTATCTGATGTTATTCCTTTTTCAGGCGAAAAACAAGGAGATGCAAGGCCCTCAAGCTTTTCCCGGTAGGCGCCGGGAAGGGCCAGGGTTTTGAGCCGGGATTTTTCACCCCGCAGCAGGGTGATTTCCCCCCTGGCGCAGCCCAAAAGCTTTGCCAAAAAGGAGATGAGGGCCGCATTGGCTTTACCGTCTACGGGGGCGGCGGCGATGCGGATCCGCAGGCGGCCGTCTTTAACACCGGCGATTTCCGACTTTGAGGTTCCGGGCACCGCCTTAATATCCAGATGGAGCAATTCTCCGGCGCTGCGAATATAGTTTTCCATACGATCAAAAACCCCCCGTTTTATGCAGCCTGACCGGGGAAAGCCACACCGGTTTCCCAAACTTCCACTCAAAAGAAAAATCTTTGTCCCCCGAACTTAATGGCCGGAGGATCAGGTTTGATACCGCCGCCGCCCGGAAAGAAAGTTTGGGGGCCTCGGGGAGCTGTGCCGCCGGCGGAGTACCACCAGTCAGGGCGGCGCCCAGAACGAGCCGGGGAAAACGATGAAGGAGCGTTTCTGCGGGAAAAAGCCGGACCGGCGGGGCGGGAACGTTAAACAGGGGGCCGTAAAACCCGGCAAAACTGGGTAAAGTTTCAGCGGCGGCCCCGGCGGAACGGAACCAGCCCTTGCAGCCATCTTCAAGGCTCAATGCCCGGAGGGTCAGGGCCAGGGTTTTAAGCTCATCAGCGCTCAGGGCCTTCGAAAGCCGGGCCAGGGGTATGGCATCGGGAAAAGACCAGGCCCCGGCCAGCCCCGCCGCAAAAAGGCTGCGCCGGTAAGGGCGGATGAGGACACCCGTGTCCCGGTGGGGAACGAGGACGGCAAAACGGATAAGACGCTCTCCCTCGGTTTTCAAAATCTTTTTTTCCTGTTAAGCTTATTATCAGAATAATTATATAAAGGAATGATGATGAAATATAAGGCTAAAATATTGGCGGATCGTTTCGCGGCCCTTTTTGCGCTTTGGCCGGGGGTGGATTGCGTGTCCCTGAACGAGGCCGCCCTGCCTGATACGCTGGACCCCTACTTCGCCCTGATTCTGGATGTGTACTATTCCGCCCCCATTCCCACTGCGGCGGAGCGGGCCGCCCTCTACGGTGAAGATACGGCGGCCTTTGAAACTTCCAGCCAGGAAAGCAAGGATCGTTTTATGGCGGGAAATCTGCCCGTAAGAATTGAATATAAATCCGTTCAAAAGATCGAGGAACTGGTTGCCATTACCGATACCAAACTGGATTCCCTTTGGCTCATTAAAGATTCGGGGACTTACGTTTTTTACCGTTTGGCCCAGGGCGAAATTCTTTTCAGCCGGAACGACTGGATACAAACCCTGCGAAAAAAGCTCCTTAATCTGAAGGATGAATTCTGGAACCAGATGCGGGCCGCCCACGAATCCAGAATGGAACATTATTTAAGTGATCTCGGCGCCGCCCTTATTCAGGAAGATGATTTCTACTATCTTATTTCCGCGGCGGGATTTGTTAAAACCGCCTGCCTCACCTTATTCTGCATCAACCATCGTTTTGAACCTTCCCACCGGGCCTACTTGAAGCAGGTGATGGAGCTGCCGGTGCTTCCCGAATCTTTTTCGGCGCAGTTGGAAAATTTTCTCCGCATAGGGCCCGAGATGACCCCGGAGCGGAAATATTCTCTGGCCCAGCTCATCGCCCGGGGCACCGTTTCGCTGTAATGAATTTTTTCAAATTTTTCCCCCGCCTGGTTTTTCCGCTGCTGGCGCTGGTCTCCTGTGCTGCGGTTTCCGGTGAATACCGGGAAAAGGCGGCGGTTGAATTTTCGGGCGGGACGGAAGAAACAATCCTCTACGGTCTTTCCCCGGATGCGGCCTCGGGAAAATTGCCCCTGTCGCCGGGGAAAAAATATTCCTACCTTTTTGATAAAACTTTACTGATTGCGGAAAATACATCTTTGCTGATTGAATACACTTTCCCGGAAAATTTTTCTTCCCTGCCGCCCGATGGCGAAGTTGTTTTGAAAATAGGAAATGATTCCTGGACGCTGCCCTCCGGTTATTCCGCAGTTCGTTATGCCGTACCGGTTCCTCCGGGCGCCCTCAGCGCTTTTGACATAGAAATTACCGGAGAGGAAAAAAACAGCCGCCGGGAAAAGGAAACAGTCGCTGCTTTCGGGCTTAAGACCGTCTCTATTGTTAACCGCTTTTATGGATTTATATTTGAGAATCCGCTTCTGACTCCCTTTGTTTATGTTGAAAAAAACGGAAACGTTAATATTGATTTTCCTCCCCTGCAATACCGTATCGCCGGTAAAAGCGAAATAAAATTCCGGACGGATTCTTCCACCGCTTTCAATGTATATGCCGGGGAACGGCGTTTTGAAAGTTTGCCCACGCCGGAAGCTTCGGGGCTTTTTCTTCCCTCAGGAATTTTGCCGGATGATCTTTTTCCCCTGATTTATCAGGGGGAAACTCCGTTATCGTTTATTCTCGCAGAGGCGTCCAATAAGCCTTTCCCCGGGCCGGTACCGGCGGACCCCGGCGTCATTCTGGAATATCCTCAAAAAAACTGGCGGGATTCCCGTTATGAAATTTTTTCCTGGGATCGGTTCCCGCAAGTTTTGATACTGGACACCGCCGATTACACCGTTCAGGATAAACTCCTTAAACGACTGGCTTTTTTTGTGGAAAAAGCGGGTTTTCGGGGCCGTTTGGCGCCGGATCGGGAAATTGCGGATCTCCACGGCTGGAATGCCCACGATTACCGGGCCGAAGATTTGGCGGCTTTTTTCGAGGCGGCCCGGGCAAGCAATTTCCCCCTGTTGCCGGAAGAAAAAGAAATGGAGGCGATTCTTTTATCGAACAGGATCATCCGCCGTTTAGAAAATGAAGGGGGAAAAATTGCGGCGGGGGAGGGGGCGCTGATTTCCATTTCCCGGGAATCATCGAAAAATCTCCGCACGCTTTTTATGAACCACGAAGCTTTCCACGGCCTTTTTTTTATCGATGCCGATTTCAGGGAATTTAGCCTGAGGCGCTGGGAAAACCTTTCCCCCGGGGCAAAACGTTTTATCCTTTCGTATTTTGATTATCAGACCTACGATATTAAAGATTCTTATTTAATGGTGAATGAATTTATGGCCCACTGCCTGCAGCAGCCGGCGTCCCGGGCGGCCGCGTATTTCGGCGAAACATTGGCGGGCCGCATCGCCGCTTCCTCATGGCGCAGAACCGTGCTGCCCCCGGGCGACGGCCCTGTATGGCCGGAACTGGCAAAAGCTTTTGAAACAGAGGCGGCGGCCCTCTCCGCCTATGTTGATCAACGCTGGGGTTTGGCGGCGGGCCGGGTCTGGCGGATCATCATCCATTAATAAATCAATCATCAAACAGGCTGTAATTCGGCCTCGATGTTTTTCGTTCAGCGGCTGAAATAAGCCCCGCGTTAAAGTGGCGTTCCGCCTCCAGCGACGAAGGCGGTCCGTGGCCGGGAAGCACCGTATAATCCCCGGGCAGGGAAAGGAGACGGCTTCGCAATGCGGAAAGCTGTGTCGTCGCCGCATAGCTCGAGTCGGTATTGCCCACCATCCCCGCGCTTAATGCATCGCCGGTAAAAAGCAGATGGTCCAGCTTATACACCGCCGAATCCGCCGAATGGCCGGGAATGGAAATAACCTGCACCCGGAAAGAGCCTATGGACACCGTGTCACCGTCCCGAACCAGAATGGTACGGTGGTTTCGTATCGTCGGATTCACCGCGTAAATATCGGTGTTGTAAATCTTTTTTAAGGTGCGCAGTCCCCGCACATGGTGGCTGTGATCATGGGTGATAAGAACCCCCCGGAGCTTGTACTCATTTTTTTCGATAAAGTTCAGCACCTCCGCATCCATAATTCCCGGATCGATGATGAGCGCTTCACGGTCCGCCGCATCATGCTCGGTTCCCGCGATATAACAGTTGCTGAACCCGTGGGGACAGTAATGAACAAAAAGTTTCACGAGGCCTCCATCTCAAAAACAGCTTCGGCGGTATTGGACGATTTGAAGTTGACTTCTTCCCGGTGGGTTTTAATGAAGTTGACCCGTTTGACATTGCAATCAATGAAATTCGTATTACTGATATCCGCCTTGATAAAACGGCTGTTGTAAAGATTTGAATTGTTGAAGATCGTGCCGTTCACCGCCGTGCCGGAAAAGTTGATATGCACCAGCTCCGAACCTTTGAAGGAACAATTTTTTATGATGGAACCGGCAAAGGATAAAAATTGGAGATCGCTGCCGGAAAAATCACTGTTGAAAAAAGAGGCAAAGTCGAAAAAGCACATCCGCATCTTTACGCCGGTAAACTTGCAGTCGTTAAAAGAGGCTTCCCTGAAGTTACAGCCGTAAAACACCCGGCCCGAAAAGTCCTGCCCGTCAAAGTTGAGGCCCGGGGCATTGATGTCCCTGATTTCCGTCTGTTCCCTTATCAATGCCGAAATCCGCTCCGTTTCCGCCTCGGCATTGGCCGCGTGGATGGCGCAAATCCGGGAGCCTGTCAGGGCGGTCCGGCCGCAGCCCGCCGCGCAAAGAATCTGGCTAAACATAGCCTATCTTAACATGGCTGGGGTGGTTCCGTAAACCGTGGGGCCTTACGCCTCCTGCATCTTTATACGCCGCTCCCGTACCGCATCCAGCCGGGACTCAAGTTCCGTTCCGGCTTCTTCCGCGATAAGGGTTTTCAGGGCGTCAAGGCTTTCCTCAAATTGTGTTATCCGTGCCAAAAGTTCCCGGCGGTTTTCGATGAAGAGTTCTGTCCACAGGGGAGCGTTGAGCATGGCGATGCGGGTCAGATCCTCGAAACTGCCGCCGCCGAAGCGGGTAATCTCCGTGTCCCCTTCGCAGTCCACAAGGGCTGAAGCGATCACATGGCAGAGCTGGGAGGTAAAGGCGATCTTCCGGTCGTGTTCCTCCGCCGTAGTCTCCGTGATCCTGCCGAAACCCATGCGGTATATAAGGTTTTTCAGATACTCCAGGTTTTCCTTTTTGTTCCGTTCCAGGGGAGTCAGGATATAATTCTTTCCCTTGAAACTGCACCGGCGCGCGTTGGCAAAACCGCCCTTCTCGGAACCTGCCATGGGATGGCCCGGAATAAAATCCAAATCCGGGCGGAGGTTTTTTTCTACTATCGCACAGATGTTTCCCTTGATCCCGGCGATGTCGGTGATAAGAGAACCGGATTTGAAAAAAGTCATCTGTTTTTCCATAAAGCGGAGCAGGACCTGAGGGTTAAGGCAGAGAAAAACAAGATCGCAGCGGGGGAGCATGGCTTCGGGGTTTGAAAAACCTTCGTCAATGATCTTTTCGGCCAGGGCCATTTCCAGGGACTCTTTGTCAATATCGCAGGCCAAAAGTTTCCCCGGAGCGGCCCCGTTTTCCTGCAGGGCCAGGGCAAAAGCCCCGCCCATAAGGCCGAGGCCTACAATCCCGATGACGGAATCTTCTCTATTTTTCACAGCTTCTTCCCCTCGATTTCGGCGTATTTTTTAAGGTCCTTCATGAGCGAAGCAAATACCGGTGGGGTGATAGACTGCTCCCCGTCGCAGAGGGCTTTCTCGGGGTTGTTGTGAACCTCCAGGATGATCCCGTCGGCTCCGGCGGCAATGGCGGCCTTTGCCATGGAGGGAACCATCCAAGAAAGCCCCGTGCCGTGGCTGGGATCCACAATCACCGGCAGGTGGCTTTGCCGTTTAAGGAAAGGAACCGCCGAAAGATCCAGGGTGTTCCGGGTATAGGTGTCAAAGGTTCTGATCCCCCGTTCGCAGAGTATGATCCGGTCGCTGCCCCCGGCCATAACGTATTCCGCCGCCATAAGGAGCTCCGTAACC
This sequence comes from Spirochaetia bacterium, assembly GCA_025997615.1. Lineage (GTDB taxonomy): Bacteria > Spirochaetota > Spirochaetia > Treponematales > Breznakiellaceae > BNUV01. Next base: position 48,220 of record BNUV01000013.1, on the reverse strand, counting down.
GTGCAGGAGTAACCCCGCTTGAGCAATATGGGTTTTTTGCAGCGGCCCAGCTCTTTGAGGAGGTTGAAGTTCTGCATATTCCGGGCGCCGATCTGGATGATGTCTACCTCATCAAAAACCTCAAGCTGGTTTATCGCCATGAGTTCCGAAACAATGGGAAGTCCCGTGGCCTTCTTCGCCTCCACAAGGAGGTCCAGGCCCCCGGTTCCCATCCCCTGGAAACTGTAGGGGCTCGTCCGGGGCTTAAAGGCTCCGCCCCGCAGGAATCCCGCCCCGGCGTTTTTTACCGCCTCCGCCACTTCCACAATCTGTTCCCGGCTTTCCACCGAACAGGGCCCGGCGATGATCCCCAGGCTTCCCGCGCCTATGCTCCTGGCTCCGCCTTCAGGCAGGGGAACGTCGATGCGGCTGTCTTCGGGGTGAAAGAGCCGGTTGGCCCGTTTGTAGGGCTCCTGCACCCGCATAACCTTTTCCACCAAGTGATGGGCCTGAAGGGCCTCGGCATCAATGGCCGTGGTATCCCCCACAAGCCCCAGCACGGTCTGGATAGTCCCCTCGGAGAAATGGACCTTTACCTCCCGTTGTTCCAGGGCCGCGGAGAATTCCCTGATTTCTTCCGCAGCCGCTCCCCTTTTAATCGCGATGATCATAGTACGCTCCCTCTCTTAAAAACTGATACCGCCCTACGGCAGGTATTTGGGCATAAAAAAAGGGAGGCTCCCCGGCATCCGCCTTGGGAGTCTCCCTGATTATCAGGTTGGGCTTTAAGCCGCCAGCTTACACTAACAGCTTACAAGCTCCACACTCCGTAAGGCGGGACAGATAATAATAGTAATAAAAGCAGGCCACATTGGCGCCCGCTTGTGCGCAGTTTACGGAATGTTTCATGGTTTTGTTTATACTACAGGGGGGAAAAAGTGTCAAGGTCGGTAGTCGGTAGTCTCAGCCAGCAATTTTACATTTAACTACAAACCTTTACCCTCACCAGATTAGCCCCGCTCCCAAGAGCCTGCTTGCGCAGGGGAGCGGAGACTGATCTAATGGCCTCATAGCGTGTTGTGGATACGCCATTACCCGGTATCGGTAACGCCCCTTGATGATTACAAATTATCTCTCGTCTTTGACAATGCAGAAAAAAGAATCTTTGACGTTAAACCCTATTTTGAAGATCAGTATTACGCGCCACTAAAAAATCCCACTGTATTTCGGTCAATCAAAATAAATCCAATAACCATAGAGTGGTCGAACGGCATTGACATATGCCCGGATGAATTGTATTACAACAGTGTTCTGTGCGACAGCAACGAAGAAGAAAAACCGCAAAGGCGAATCGAACCTTCGGTTCGCAGCGCACAAAGGAAAGAAAGGTGCGGGAGAATTAGCTGCGGGCCCTCACGGGGGCGGTGACTGACACCGGTCATTTTGTTTTTAATCCGAGCCCTTATCCCATCACTAGCCCTGGCGGGGAGTGGCTCCGGGCTGGCAAAAATGATCTGATATCTCCACCGTAGTAGACCATTTGCCAAGCTGCCCGAAGGACAGCACACCGCCATTACCCGATAATCCCCCGCAATCTTCCATCATTCCCCTCAGTAGGAGCCTTGGCCGGGGAGCGGGGCGGGGCTGGCAAAAATGATCTGGAATTCTCCCCCGTAGCAGACCATTTGCCCCTCCTCCGCCATTACCCGAATACCCCCCCGGACTCTTCCATCATTCCCGTTAACAAAGGTCCGAAACGCGCCCCTAACAAGGGCTGCGGAGGGGGGCTCCACCAGCTTTTTTTGCCAGCCCGGGCCCGCTCCCCGCCCGGAGACTGATCTAATGGAGATAGCAGAGGCTTCCCTATATAGCATGAATTTCGGTCCCTTGCACAAGTTAAACCCATCGGATACAATAAGGGATATTTTTATTGGAGTGATTGATGACAGTATTGGGAATTGTTCTGTTGGTTTTATTTATCATAGTGGCCATCTTGCTGATCCTTCTGGTTCTGGTGCAGGGCGAGGAGGGCGACAGCCTGGGGGGCATTTTTGCCGGGGGCGGCGGCTCGGCCTTCGGGTCCCGCTCCGGGAACGTTTTAACCAGGGCAACCACCGTTTTAGGGGCCCTTTTTCTGGTTTTAAGCCTGGGTTTGGCCCTGATCAACCGGACTCCGGGGGGTACGGGGGTGGAACAGGCCGCCCGGGAACTGGCTCCCGCCGGGGAAAGCGACTGGTTTTTGCAGGATGAAGCCCCTGCAAATGAAACCGGCGCCGGCATAGAATTTCCTCTTGACGAGCTTGTTCCAACGGATGTAAATCCGGCGGAGACCGCCGAATAGGCGGTGGGGGGGATAAATGTTTCTGCATGAGGTTTTTCCGCCGGAATTGATCAAAGTCAACATGGAAGCGGAGGATAAAGACGAAGCTTTCGAGGAGCTGGTGGATCATTTATGCCAGGTGGAACATTCCGGCATCCGGGAGGAAGTCCTGGGGGCTTTACGGGAACGGGAAGCCAAAATGTCCACGGGAATTCACAAGGGGATCGCCATTCCCCATGGGAAAACCAATGCCCTTGACGATATTAAGGGGGTTTTGGGGATCTCCAAAAAGGGAATCGACTACGATGCCCTGGACGGGGAGCCGGTTTACCTCCTTTTTACTATTCTGACCCCGGAAAGAGACTCGGAACAGCACCTCCATGTCCTGAAACGTCTGGTGGGATTGCTGAATAATCCCGATTTTTATAATGAATTGGCGGCCCAGAATGACAGCCAGGGGGCCCACCGGATCATCAAAAAATACGAGGATCCGCTGACTGCGCTGGATTAGCGGTTAGCACAACGGAAGGTTTTGATGGATGAGCAAAATGTTTTGCAGCATTTATTAGGGGTGGAGGCCCAGGCCGCCGCCCTGGTGGACGAAGCTCAGGCGGAGGCGGATCGCCGGGTTGCCGAGGGGGAAAAGTCCTGCCGCCTGCAATTTGACGAAAGTTATAGCCGCCGGGTGGAAGAGCTGGAAGCTGAATATGTCCGGGAAACCGCCCGGATCCGTGAAGATTATAACCATCAACTTGAAGAATACCGGGGAAGCCTTGCCGCCTTAAAATCGAGGGCGGATCAGGACCGTTTTACCGCTTTAACCGGGGAATTTCTGGGAATTAAAGACCTGGGGAGGGCTTTTTAGCCATGCCGGGAACGGGGGAACGGGCTTATGTATACGCCCGATCCTGCGGGATGTTGGAGAAATCCTTCATCGGCAAAAGGATTGCCCAGCTTGGCAGTCTGACCCGGCTTACCGAATTGGACCGGCTGATCTTCCCCCTGGCCGGCCGGGAACTTCCGGAACGGGAGCTTTTACGGGATCTGGAAACCAGAATTACCGGACGGGCGGTCAAACAGGTCATCACCCTCCTTTCATCCTTCAAAAAACCCCCGGAATTCCTTGTCAGGCTCCTCCGGGTCTACGAATACAGCGATCTTAAGACCTGTCTTAACGCTTTTGCCGGGGGCGAGCGGCACGTCCCGGCTTTTACCGACATCAGCCCCTTTGGAACCGTCAATTTTAAGGCCTACCCGGATATTTCCGCCATGCTCCGGGGCACGGAATTTGAATTTCTCCTCAAAAAGGACCTTATAAATCCTTCTGAGGGCAAACTGGACCCGGGAAAATGTATTTTGATAGAGACGGAACTGGACCGTCTTTATTATACCAGGCTCTGGCAGGCCCTTTTAGCGCTGGCCCCCAGGGACCGGATCTCTGCGGAAAAGATCCTTCCGGAAGAAATAGCCCTGCGGAATGTGCTCTGGGTGCTGCGGTTGCGGACTTATTTTGAAATGCCCGCCGATGAGGTACGGAAACAGTTGATGGAGGGTGAAAAAATCCGGCGGAAAGGCCGGGGCGCCTCCCTTACCGCCGATGCAGAGGCTATTTTGGACCTGGCCCTGGACAACCGGCAGGAGTGGGAGGGCTGGAGCCGGGAGGAATTCCTCAACCCGGTGCCGGCTAATGGCATCTGGTGGGTGGACCCCCGGTATTTCCAGAACGCCGTGGCGGATTATCTTTATCGTTTGGCCCGGCGGGCCTTTCACCGCAGTCCTTTTTCGCTGGATACGGTATTTTGTTTCATCAAATTGAAGCAATATGAAGAAGATATTTTGACCAGCGTTGCCGAAGGCTTAGGTCTCGGCATGACAGGCGGGGATGTATTTTCCCTGCTGGAGGTAGCTAGGTGATCCGGCCCCGGAAGATGAAACAGGTGGAACTCACGGTCTTAAGCCGGGATGTGGATCAGGTGCTGGAACATCTGGGCCGCCGGGCTTTGATCCACCTTTCCACGGACGATAAGCGTTTCCCCGGCGCCGTTGAACCGGGCGAAGGCTCTGACGAGGAGATTTTTGAAGGGGAAACCCCGGAACGGGAAGAAGAAGCCCTTGTTACCGGGCCGGACGAATTTGCCGCTTTACGGATAAAAGAAAATCTGGAACGGCTCAAGGCCGGCGCCGCCTGGCTGGGGGTGACGCTTCCGACGGAGCCTGAGGAAACCAGCCAACTCCCCGGCGAACAGGAAGGGCTTTTAACGGCGAAAATCAGCAACGGCATTACCGCCCTGACCGGCAGGGAAAGCGCTGAAATTCAGGAAAAAAAGAAGGTCGAGGAGGCCCTGAACGAGGCCCGGTCTTTTGCAAGTTTAAACGCTCCTTTTTCGGAACTGGATCAACTTTCGTATTTGACCCTCCGGGTGGGCCGTCTGGACCCGAGACAGCAGGCGGAGATGCGGGAACATTTGGCGGACCGGGCGGTGATCATCCCCTTGGGGGGTGACCGGGTGCTGGCCGCCGCTTCCCGGAAAGGCCGTTTTGCCCTGGATTCTGAGCTGAAAAAAGGGGATTTTAGCCCCATCACCATCCCCGAAGGCTACAAGGGCGTTCCCGAGGAGCTTCTTTCGGGCCTTGAAGAACGGCTGGGGGCGGTGGAAAAAAACCTGGAAAAACTGGCGGAGGAGAAAAAAATATTCCGGGATGAATACGGCCCGGTACTTTGCTCCCTCACCGCATCGTACCTTATGGCGGCCATTGTGGAGGACCTCAAGGGAAGGCTGGCGGCTACGAAAAGCGTCTTCCTCCTTTCAGGCTGGATTCCGGCGGATGCCGTGGGCGCCCTGGCGGCGGAGCTGGAAAAACTTACCGAAGGCCGGGTGGCTATTCGTACCTTTAACCCCGAGGAGCTACCCAAAATTGCCGCAGGAAAAGAAAAAGTTCCCGTGTCCCTGAAACATGGCAGTTTTGTCCGGGGCTTTGAGGGAGTGGTTTTTTCCTACGGCTCGCCCTTGTACGGCACCATTGATCCCACGCCCTTTGTGGCGGTTTTTTTCACGATCCTTTTTGGGCTCATGTTCGGGGATCTGGGCCAGGGTTTTGTGCTTTTGCTTCTGGGCTTTTTGGGAAGCCGCCGGGGGCCGAAGATTTTCGCAGGGCTGAAAAAATATTCTTCCCCCCTCATCGCCGTGGGAATTGCCTCCATGGTGATGGGCCTTTTAACCGGGGAAATATTTACCAACGAAGAAATTCTTGTGGGGCCCACACGGTTTGTCACGGAGCTTATTACCGGTCATCCCCACGATCATATTCTCCACCTGATGCCGGAAAAAGGAAACATAGCGCGGCTTTTTTACTTTTTTGGCTTTACCATCGCCGTGGGGGTGATCCTCAATTCAATCGGACTCTGGGTCAATGTGGTTAATCAGATAAGCCGGAAAAAATACGAGCAGGCATTTTTCTCCAAAACCGGTTTGGCGGGTATCCTTCTTTTCTGGTACGCCCTTTTTATCGCCATCCGCTGCATCACCGGGGGCAGTTTTGTTCCCGCCGATTTTGCGGGCCTTTTAATTCCCGTCCTGGCGATTTTTTTCGGCCCCGTGATATGGCGGATCATCTCCGGCGAACGGCCGGTGCTGGAACACGGCCTTATGGTTTTTATCATGGAAGGTTTTGTGGAAGTGCTTGAAACCGCATCCACCTTTATTTCCAACACGGTGAGTTTTCTCCGGGTGGGGGCCTTCGCCCTTTCCCATGCGGTGCTTTCGTTTATTGTTTTTACCCTTTCGGGCATGGTGGCCCATCTTTCAGGCGGTCCCGTTTTTTCTTTTGTCATACTGATCTTCGGCAATGCCGTGATCATACTTCTTGAGGGAATGATCGTAGCCATTCAGGTGGTGCGTCTTCAATATTATGAATTTTTCAGCAAATTTTTTACTGAAACGGGGGTGGAATTTTCTCCCTTCCGGTTTCGCAAGGAGGTTAAATCATGAAACGATGGTTTTTTGCGATGATGTCACTGTTGGGGTTTTTTGCCGCGGCTATTCCGGCTTCAGCCCAGGAGGCCGCCCAGGCGGTTGCTGCGGAAGCCGCTGCCGAAGGCGGAACGGCGGTGTGGAAGTATTTTGCCGCAGCGCTGGCGGTGGGGATTTCCTGCATCGCCGGCGGTATAGCCGTGGGTCAGATCGGATCGGCGGCCATGGGGGCCATGAGTGAAAATCCCGAATTGTCGGGCAAGGCCCTGCCCTACGCGGGTCTGGCGGAAGGGATATGTCTCTGGGGCTTCCTGGTGGCCCTGCTCATTTTGATCCTCTAAAGTGGATTATTATTTCCTCGGGGATGCCGAACTGGTCACCGCATTTCGTTTTGTGGGGATCTCCGGTATCGCTGCCCCGGATGCCGCCGCGGCCCTGTCCGCCTTCCGCCGCCTCACCGAAGGCTGGGATGAAACGGCGGGGACGGCGCTGCCCGGCATTGAAACCTGCCGGGTTTTGATCATCACCGAAGAAGTGGCGGATTGGCTGGGGGATACTCTGGTCCGGTGGCAGCTTTCGGATCATTATCCTTTGATAGTGGAATTGCCGGGCATTTTGGGAAGATTTCCGGGGCGTAAGACCCTGGTGGATTCAATCCGCGAAGCCATCGGAGTGCATGTGTAAATTATGGAAGAACTGCGATCAACTGAAATTCTCGACCGGGAGATTCTTGAAGATGCCCGGAAAAAAGCTTTTAAAATTCTCAAGACCGCCGATGACACGGTGAAAGCCGCCGCCGCCAGATGGGAAAAGAAAATAAAAAGAGCCGCTACGGATATCGAAAAAAAATATGCCGGACGGCTGGAAAAAACCCGAATCGAAGTTATGGCGCGGCTGCCCCTGGACAAACGGCGGGCCCGGTCGGAAAAGATCGAGGCTATGCTCCGTGACGCGGCGGCAAAAACCTTCGCGGGTTTTTCCCGGGAAAAGCTCCTCGCCATTGTTGAAGACGAACTCCGGCTCCGGCTGGATTTTTGCCGGGAAGAAGGGGAACTGGAAAATGCATTAAAGGCCGATTCTTCCCCGGAATTTTTTTATCTTAATATGGACGAAGACGAGGCTCAGGCGATTTTCGGAAAGCTCCTCGGGAAGGCGTATGCCCCCGCCAAGCCCGGAAAAATAGCTCTGAAAAAAGCGAACACTACAGGCAGTAACAATACCTTCCCGCTAATGGGGATCAATTCACGGACGCTGCGGATCACCGCTTCCATTGAAGATGCCGCCGAAACGCTGTTACAGGACAAGCGGGCGGAAATGCTTGAAGCGCTGCTGGCAGGGGAGGGGAAGGATGATTAAGGGCCGGATCATACGTATTTCGGGGCCTATTATCCGGGCTTCCGGTCTCGGCGGCGCGGGGCTCTTCGACGTGGTGGAAGTGGGCGAAAAAAAGATCACCGGGGAGATTGTCCGCCTGGAAGGGGCGAACGCCGTGATCCAGGTTTACGAGGATGAAACGGGCCTTAAGATCGGCGCCGATGCTTCCTCTACCGGCCGCCCGCTGTCGGTGCTTCTGGGGCCGGGGCTCATCGGTAAAATTTATGACGGTATACAGCGGCCGCTGGAAGCCTTATTCAAGCAGAGCGGCGTTTTTATGGAATCCGGCAGCCGGGGAGAACCTTTGGATCCTGACAAGCTCTGGCCCTTTGTTCCCGATAAGGCCCTCGTAGAAAAACTAAAAAACAACGAAGAGATACCGGCATTGCCGGGGCTGGTCCTTGGCACGGTAAAGGAAACGGAAAGCATAGTCTGCAAGATCATGGTCCCCCCCCGTTCGCAGGGGAACGCTGCCGCTGCCAGGGGCCGTATCACCTGGCTGGCCCCCGAGGGCGATTTGACGATCACCGGGGCGGCGGCCCGCACCGACCTGGGGGAAGAAATTCCCTTGGCCCAATGGTGGCCCGTGCGTATTACCCGGCCCAACAAGGCGCGGCTTCCCCCGGATGAACCGCTGGTTACCGGCGAGCGGGTCATCGATGTGTTTTTCCCCCTGTCTAAAGGAGGCACCGCAGCTATTCCCGGCGGATTCGGCACCGGCAAAACCATGACCCAGCACGCCATCGCCAAATGGTGCGATGCGGATGTGATCATCTACATAGGCTGCGGTGAGCGGGGCAACGAGATGACCGACGTGCTCACCGAATTCCCCGAGCTGATCGATCCCCGCAGCGGCCGTTCGCTGATGGAGCGGACCATCCTCATCGCCAATACTTCCAATATGCCCGTGGCGGCCCGGGAAGTGTCGATTTATACCGGCGTTACCCTGGCGGAGTTTTACCGCGACATGGGCTATCATGTGGCGATCATGGCGGATTCCACCAGCCGCTGGGCCGAAGCCCTGCGGGAGCTTTCGGGCCGCATGGAGGAGATGCCCGCAGAAGAAGGTTTCCCCGCCTACCTCCCCACAAGGCTGGCGGAATTTTACGAACGCTCGGGCCGTGTCCGCACCCTTTCTGGTTTGGAAGGCTCTGTTTCCATCATCGGCGCGGTGTCTCCCCCCGGCGGTGACTTTTCCGAACCGGTAACCCAGCACACCAAACGGTTCATCCGCTGTTTCTGGGCTCTGGATCGGGACCTTGCCAACGCCCGGCACTATCCCGCCATTTCCTGGATCGACAGCTATTCCGAATACGCCCCCGAAGTGCAGCCCTGGTGGGAGCGGGTGAATCCCCAATGGGCCCATGTCCGTCAGGAAAGTCTGGATCTGTTAAAAACCGAACAGCACCTTGCGGAGATTGTCCGGCTCATCGGCCCCGACGCCCTGCCCGACGGCCAGCGGCTGGTGCTGCTCACGGCGGATATCATCAAGAATGGCTTCCTCCAGCAAAATTCTTTTGATGATGTTGATATGTACTGCGTCCCCGCCAAACAGGTGCGCCTTCTGGAAATAATTATGGAGTTTCACGAGCGCGCTCAAAACTGCATCAAGATGGGCGCCCCTCTTTTCAAAATCACCTCCATGACCATCCGCGAAGAGCTTTCGCGCCTCAAAAGTTCCGTAAAAAACGACGAGCTTTCCAAACTGGAAGATTTCAACCGCCGGATGCGTTCATCCCTGGAGGAGCTGGAACGGAGTTATAGAGTTAAGGAAGTATTGTGAGGTAAAATGTCCAGCATCGAAAAATTTACCGGTTCCGATATTGAAATTGCCCAGGCGGTGTATCCTGAACACGCCCTTCTTATTGACGAGGTGGCGAAAAAGGCCGGCATTCCCGATGAGTATATCGAGCATTACGGGAAATACAAGGCGAAGGTCGATTACAATTTTCTGTTAGATAATCAGCGGACTAAAAGTCCGGAGGAAAAAAAAGACGGCAAGCTGATTCTGGTGACCGCTATTACGCCCACTCCGGCGGGTGAAGGAAAAACCACTACAACGGTGGGCGTTGCGGACGGTCTTTCGCGGATTGGAAAAAAGGTGATGGTTGCCCTGCGGGAGCCTTCGCTGGGGCCGGTGTTCGGCGTAAAGGGAGGGGCCGCCGGCGGCGGTTGGGCGCAGGTTATCCCCATGGAAGACATCAACCTGCATTTTACCGGCGACTTCCACGCCATAGGCGCCGCGAACAACCTCCTGGCGGCGATGATCGACAACCACATCTACCAGGGCAATAAACTCAATATCGACCCCCGCAAAATTATCTGGCGGAGATGCGTTGACATGAACGACCGCCAGCTCCGCTTTGTCATTGACGGTTTGGGCGGCAAGGCAAACGGCTCGCCCCGCGAAGATGGCTATGACATTACCGTTGCATCGGAAGTGATGGCGATTCTCTGTCTCGCTTCCGGCATCGACGATCTTAAAACGCGGCTGGGCAAAATCATCGTGGGTTATACCTACGGTAAACAGCAGGACGAGCGCCCCGTTACCGCCGCGGAGCTTAATGCAGAGGGCGCTATGGCGGTGCTGCTCAAGGATGCGCTCAAGCCGAATCTGGTGCAGACCCTGGAAGGAACGCCGGCCCTAATCCACGGCGGCCCCTTTGCCAACATCGCCCACGGCTGTAATTCGATCATGGCGACACGGCTGGCCCTCAAATGCGCCGACTATGTGGTGACCGAGGCGGGCTTCGGCGCTGACCTTGGCGCGGAAAAATTCCTCGATATTAAATGCCGTTTTGCCGGCCTTAAACCCGCGGCGGTTATCATTGTAGCAACCGTCCGGGCGCTCAAGTCCCACGGCGGCGTTTCCAAAGTAAATCTTGATAAAGAAAATCTCGCTGCCCTGGAAGCGGGCCTCCCGAATCTGCTGCAGCACGTCGAGAACATCACCCAAGTGTACAAGCTGCCGGCAGTGGTCGCCATCAACGCCTTCCCCAAAGACACTAAAGCCGAGCTGGATCTGGTAGAGCAAAAGTGCAGGGCCCTGGGGGTAAATGTTGCATTATCCGAAGTGTGGGCAAAGGGCGGCGAAGGCGGCGAAAAGCTTGCCGAAGAAGTGGTCCGCCTCTCTGACCAGCCAAGTAACTTTGACTTTTCCTACGAGGTGAATCTCCCCATTAAAGAAAAAATCGAAGCCATCGCAAAAAAAATCTACCACGCCGAAAGCGTTACGATTCTTCCCAATGCGCTGAAGCAAATCCGGCAGCTTGAGAAGCTCGGCATGGACAAGGTTCCCGTCTGTATGGCAAAAACCCAGTACAGTTTTTCCGATGATCCCTCGCTTTTAGGCGCCCCCCAAGGCTGGACCCTCACCGTGCGGAACATCAAGATTTCCGCGGGCGCCGGTTTTATCGTGGCCCTTACCGGCGAAATTATGACCATGCCGGGTCTGCCGCCGGTTCCCGCCGCCGAAAAAATCGACGTGGATAATACGGGGAAAATTTCGGGCCTGTTTTAGGGATTGTACATGTTCCGTGAACTAACTATAATATGGGCATGATTGAAACTATCATCCTTCATACCGCCGAGGCGGATGACCCTGAAACGGCTGTTTCCGACATACTAGCCCAACTCAAAAAGAGCCAATTAAAGAAAAATTCTATCGGCTTAATCAGTTGTTTTGCCGATTTTATCAGCTCCGGCGTGGTTTCGGCCCTGGCGGAAAAGCTCCCCTTCTCCATTGCAGGCACAACCACCCTTGCGGCCGCCGCGACCGGTGCACAGGGGGAGATCCTCCTTATCATCACGGTCCTGACCAGCGATGATGTGGAATTCGATGTCGGCATTACCGGCCCTATTTCCGAAGAGGATGATACGCCCCTAAAAGCCGCCTGGGACAAGATCACCGGCAAGCGCGCCGAAAAGCCTTCACTTATGTTGAGTTTCGCCCCCCTGCTGATGAATGTGTCCGCCGATTTTTTTGTGGAAGCCTGGGACGCCATTACCGGGAAGGTTCCCAACTTCGGCACCCTTGCGGTGGATCATAACCCCGATTACCATGAGGCCCAAACCATCCTGAATGGGGAAGTCTCAAGGGATCGCTATGTCTTCATCCTCTGTTACGGTAAGGTCGATCCCCTCTTTTTCATCGCAGGTATTGCCCAGGAAAAAGCATTCAAGGAAAAGGGAATTGTCACCGCATCAACGGGCAATCAGCTCAAGGGTGTCAATGGTATTTCAGTTGCCCAATACCTCACTTCACTGGGGCTTGAAAAAGATGAAAATGGCTCTATCAAGGGGATCAATTCTTACCCCTTTATTCTGGATTATAAGGATGGAACACAGCCGGTTATCCGGGTAATGTTTGCCATCACCCCCGATGGCTCCGCAGTCTGCGGCGGGAAGATTCCTGTAGGGGCCGAACTCACCGTGGGCTTCATCAACGCCGAGGGGGTTCTGGCCTTCTCGGAGGAAGCCTTGAAAACGGTCGTGCCCAAAGCGGCGGGCCGATCTGTCCTCATATTCTCCTGTATAGGCCGTTATTTTTCTCTTGGGTTTGATCAAAATGCCGAAATGGATAAAACTGCGCAGGTCCTGGGGGATGACCACTTCCATTTAAGCTATTCCGGAACCGAGCTTTGCCCTGTATACGGAAAGGACGGTAAGATCGCTAACCGCAGTCATAATGATACCATGGTGATCTGCGTGCTTTAGCGTATATTTATGGAAGAAGCTGAAGATCCGGCGGCGGAGCTTAAACAGGCCCGTATCACCATAAGAAAACTTGAACGGGAACTCAAGCTTGCCAATTCAGCTATTGAACGTAACAAGGTCGCCAATGCAGCCAAGGACAACCTCAGTAAAATTATAGCAGAAAAAAAGTCGGAGCTGGAAACCTATATGAACCTGCTCCTCAAAAACTGTCCCGATATAATCCTGATCTTTGACCAGGATGGCAAACTAATTTACTGTACAGAAATATTTCTTAAAATTGCGGGTATAGCGGGCTTCGGCATGATCGCAGGTATACACTACCATGACATGCTTGTTAAATATACCAGCCCTGAATTCATGGTCAAAGCGGAAAGTATTCATGTTAAACAGCTGGAAAAAGACGGGGAAGCGGAAATCCTGCAGGGGAGCATAGACTTTGGCGGCCAGGGTAATCCCCGGGACTACACCATCCAGGTAAGCCCCATGCGGGATGAACAGGACCACACCATCGGCTCCATGGTGGTTTTTTACGATGCCACTGACCTGCTAATTGCCAAGAGGGAAGCTGAAAATGCCAATAAGGCCAAATCCGATTTCCTCGCCACGGTGTCCCATGAAATCCGTACTCCTATGAACGCTATTATGGGTATTTCCACCATGATGACCGCCACAAGCCTCACCGCCGAACAGCGTGGCTTTTTAAAGAACATTCAGAATTCCTCCGGTGTGCTGCTTACCCTGATAAATGATATTCTTGACTTTTCAAAAATTGAAGCCGGCAAGCTTGAACTTGTCCCCGAATATTTCAGCCTCCCGGGCCTGTTCAATCATTTAGAGGAAATGTTCTGCCTCCTCTTTCCGGAAAAGGATCTTTCCTTTAAATGTATTTATTCCGAAGATCTTCCTGAAGTTGTTTTTGGCGATGAAAAACGCATAGGCCAAATCATTACCAATCTTCTCAATAATGCGCTAAAGTACACCCGTGAAGGCGGCGTAATCCTCAGGGTTGTCCGGGCGCCGGGCAAAACGGATGATGAAGACCTTATCCGCATTTCTGTTGAAGATACCGGTATTGGCATTAAAGAAGACGCCATATCCCGTCTCTTTACCGCATTCGAGCAGCTTGACCTGGTGCGCAACAAACAGGTGCAGGGTACCGGCCTTGGCCTTGCCATCACCAAACGCCTCTGCGCCATGATGGACGGTGAAATCAAGGTTGCCAGCGAGTACAACAGGGGCTCCGTCTTTACAATTACCCTCCCCTTAAAGCGGGGCAGCCATGGGGATCTCAGCCAGGAAGAAATATTGGTGATCCCCTTTACGGCTCCCAATGCACGGGCGCTTTTGGTGGACGATATTGAAATAAATCTTGATGTAGCTTCCTTCCTGCTCAATTCTTTTGAAATTAATCCCGATACCGCTAAAAGCGGAGCTGAATCCATTGAAAAAGCACGGGAACAAAAATACGATCTGATCCTTATGGATCACATGATGCCGGAAATGGATGGCGTTGAAGCCGTCCGCATTATCCGCTCCCTGGGCGGCAATAATGCCGCTATTCCCATTATCGCGCTTACCGCCAATGCGGTCTCCGGAGCAAAGGATATGTTCCTTGCCAACGGTTTTAACGACTTTATTTCAAAACCCATGGATCAAAAAGCCCTTGCCGAAATTCTACTCCGCTGGCTGCCTGAAGATTTAATAGTGAAGAATTGAGCTGGTTCCATCATTCCCGTTAACAAAGGCCTGAAACGCGCAGCTCTTATAGCCACAATCCATGCATCGGTGTATAATAAAACCATGGGAAAAGCGTATGCTTTTGTTAATCAGAAGGGGGGGGTTGGCAAGACCACCTCGGCCATCAACCTGGGGGCCTATCTCGCCGAGGCGGGAAAGTCGGTGCTGCTGGTGGACTTTGATTCTCAGGGGAACCTTTCGTCGGGTATAGGGGTCCAGACGGTTAAACCGGGCATTTACGAGCTCATCTCCGGGCAGGCGCCCATAGGCGAGACGGTGCGGAAAACGGCGATACCGGGCCTTTCGGTAATTCCCGCGGGGATAGACCTTTCCGGGGCGGCGGTGGAGCTGATCGGAGAGGAGGAGCGGGATTTTTTCCTGAAAAAGGTGCTGGCGCCGGTGCGGAAAAAGTACGATTATATTTTGATTGACTGCCCGCCTTCGCTGGGGGTGCTGACCCTGAACGGCATGGCGGCGGCGGATGCGGTGCTTATCCCCATGCAATGTGAATATTTTGCCCTGGAGGGCCTGACCCTCCTCATGGATACTATCAAAATGATTAAAAAAGGGTTGAACCCGCCGCTGACCATCGCAGGTATTTTTTTCACCATGTACGATTCCCGGACGCTTCTGGCCCAGGATGTGGTAAAAGAAGTGAGCGCCTATTTTAAGGACCGGGTTTTTACGACGATTATCCCCCGGAATGTCCGGCTGGCGGAGGCGCCTTCCCGGGGGCAGGCGATTTCCCTCTACGATCCCCATTGCGGTGGGGCCAAGGCTTATCAAAGCCTGGCCAGGGAGGTGATACAGCGTGGCTAAACACGGGTTGGGGAAGGGCCTCCGCGCCTTGATGCCCCAGGATGATGAGCTGCCGCTTTCAAGCGGAGTCCCGCCGGTTGAAGGCGGAGCCCTGCCGAATTCTTCGCAAAAAAATAATTCTTCCGGCGGGGTGAATATTCCGCTGGATAAACTTAAGGCCAATCCCGGCCAGCCCCGAAAAAATTTTGATGAAGAAGCGTTGAAGGAACTGGCGGACTCGATAAGAGAAAACGGCGTTATTCAGCCGATTATCGCCGAAGATGCAGGGGACGGCAGCTACATCATCGTGGCCGGTGAACGGCGGACCAGGGCTGCCCGGCTGGCGGGGCTTACAGAAATACCGGCGATCCTGCGAAATTACACCGAAGAAAAACGGATGGAAGTGGCCCTGATCGAAAACGTTCAGCGTTCAGATCTCAATCCCATTGAAGAAGCGGCGGCCTATAAAAAAATTATGGAGCTTACGGGTCTTTCACAGGATGCCGTGGCGGTGCGGGTGGGGAAAAACCGGTCGACTGTGGCTAATGCCCTGCGGCTCCTGAAACTTCCCGCCGAGATTCAAAAGGCCCTGGAAGAGGGTGTTTTATCCGCGGGCCATGCCCGGGCAATTCTTTCCACTGCAAACCGCTCAAGCCAGGGGATTCTGTTTAAGGAAATTATTGCCAAAGGTCTTTCGGTGCGGGATGCGGAAAAAAAGGCCGCGTTTTTGAACGAGAAAAAAGCCGAATTAGGGGTATCGCCGGACCCGGCGGTAATACCGGTGGTTAAAAAGGATCCTGAAATTATTGCCATGGAAGAAAAGTTTATCGAACGGTTTGGTACAAAGGTTGTCATTGACGGAAGCATGGAAAGCGGACGCATCCGGATCGATTATTATTCCATGGATGATTTGGGACGCCTTTATGAAATTCTTGGCGGCGAGACTAATTAAATACCCTGTCCTGTAGAAAGGGAATGTATTGTTTATCGGAAACGGCGATGTGATTAAGAATCCATTGTAAAAGAAACCTGGCGAAATTTTCCGTATTAAAGTTTTGATTTTTTTCAAATTCTTTTATCTCCCGGAGAACTTCCGCCACAAATTTTTCATGTTCTTTTTTATGGGCCGCATAATCGGGATAATTGGCCCTCCGCATCAGGTCTTCTTCGACGCTGAAATGTACCTTCGCGTAATTGACTGCGCCCTGAATAGTCTTCATAAAAGTTACCCGCTCGGTGATGCCTCCCCGGCGGCATCCGGCATAAAGCTCGTTGGTCATTTTGATAAGCTCCCTGTGCTGCTTGTCAATGACTGAGTTTTTTACGGAAAACTTTTCATCCCATTCGACAACTTCTTCATCGGACATGACATAATAATAACCACTTTTTTGAGAAATACAACTATCCCTGGCGGATGGCGGCCCGGCCCAGCCGGTCGTTGATAGCCGGCCCCAGCCCTTCATCCGGGGCTTTTTCCGCATGGATATGGCGGAGGCCCAGCCGGTCCATGTCGTGCAGTGTTTCAAACAGATTCGCCGCCGCCTCCACAGTATTTCCTGCTGCGGAAAGGAAGCGGACATTTGCTTTATTAACCAATGCCGCCCCGGCCGCCCACCGGTTCCGGGAAGCATCATCAAAAAAAAGGTAGCCCTCGTCCTTCTCCGGTTTTAGGCGGATCATCTCCTCCTCTGAGTGGAGGGACAGGGCGGTCCCGGGGGCATAGTGGCTCAGCAGTTGCCCCGGCGAAAGGGGCCGCTCCGGGGACGCCACGTCCGGCGTTCCCACCGGTCCGATAAGGCCCTCGATCTGCCCCCGGGAAACGCCGCCGGGCCTGAGTATCCGGGGCATCTCGAAGCCTGAAAGGTCCAGCACCGTGGATTCAAGGCCCACGCCGCAGCGGCCCCCGTCCAAAATGATGTCTACTTTATCCCCCAGCCCCGCCAAAACGTGTTCCGCCCGGGTGGGGGAAAGCCGGCCGAAAGGGTTGGCGCTGGGGGCCGCCACCGTCCCGGTGGAAAGCCGGATCAGCTCCCGGGCCGCAGGGTGGGAAGGCAGCCGGACCGCCGCAGTGGGGAGGCCGCTGGTGGCCAGGTCCGGCACCCCGGGCCGCTTGGGGAGGATCAATGTCAGGGGCCCCGGCCAAAGATTTTCGCAGAGGATTTCCAGCTTGTTCCGGGCCTCTCCATCCAAAGCCTCCAAACGGGCAATACGGTCCAGCCCTTCAAGATCGGCAATGTGGATGATCAGCGGGTCGAAACGGGGACGGCCCTTCGCCTCGAAGATCCGGGCCAGGGCGGCGGTGTTAAAGGCGTCCCCCCCCAGGCCGTAGACCGTCTCGGTGGGAAAAGCCGCGAGGCCGCCTGACAAAATAATTTCAGCGGCGGTTTTTAGGGAATCGGGGGAAAGGGGAACTAAAGCCACAGGTATATCCTATACTAAATTATCCTTTGATGCCTGACTGTACTGTAACCTGGGTTATGTGTTTTTGGAAGATGATAAACAGGGCTATCGGGGGCAGCATGGCAAAGACAATGGCCCGCAGAACCACCACATCGCTCACCGGGCTGGTCCGGTAGGCAAAGAGCCTGACCATGACGGTCTCCCAGGGGGTGTTTTTCAGCGTTAGATAGGGGAGCAGGAAATCGGACCAGGCGCCGTTGATAGCGTACATGACAATCACCATGATGATGGCCCGGCTTAGGGGCACGGCGATGCGGATAAAGATCATAAAATCTGTGGCGCCGTCTATTTTGGCGGCGTCGATCAGGGACTGGGGCAGCGCATCGAAAAAGTTTTTAAAGAGCACTACATAGAAGGCGCTGGCCCCCACGCCGAGCCAAAGGGGAATAAAGGTACCGGTTAATTTCAGTTTTGATATGTTGATAAAAAGGGGCACTATGCTGGTGGTGGCGGGGATCAAAAGGCTCCACATAACCAGCATATACACAAATTTGGATCCCGCAGGTTTTATTCTGGACAGCGCATATCCCAAAAGGCCGTTGAAAAACACCGCGCTGGCCACACTGCCCGCCACGGATATAAATGAATTCCGATAATAGCGGATAAAACGCAGCTCGTTCCATGTTTTAAGATAGGGCGTAAAATCGAATTTGGCGGGAAGTATGGTGGCCTCCCGGGTAAATTCCCGAATGTCCTTAAAGGCCGAAAGGATGACCCAGATCAACGGCGCGATACCGATAAAGGATATTATGATACCAATGATCAGTACCACGGCGTAAAGCAGCCGCACGCCCCCCTGTTTGAGATCAAAATCACGGATGATACCGTTATTGGCATTGGCTTTTTTTGACATCACAGGCTCCTAGGATTCGTCCCGTTTCACAATCCTGAAATACAGGACGGTGAAGAAAATAAGGATGAGGCTGATGATCACCGAAACCGATGCGGCCTTCGGATAATCAAAACGCTCAAAGGCAAATTTGTAGACCAACTGCATAAGGGATATGGATGCATTGTTCGGGCCGCCGTTGGTCATCACCAGGGGTTCGTAGAGGATCTGGAAAACCGAGATGATCTGGAGGATCAACAGTGTCCGGGCCAGGTTGTAAATGCAGGGAAGGGTAATATGCCGGATCCTTTCCCCTATTCCCGCGCCGTCAATGATCGCCGCCTCGTACAGTTCAGGATCGATGCCCTGCAAACCGGCGATGTAAAGCAGGGTGGTGGCTCCGGCGGCCCTCCAGGTCATGGTCATGACAATCAGGGGAATGGTCCACCGGGGATTGGTAAGCCAGGGCTGGGGACCGATGCCGGCGAATTTCAGCAAAATATTGAACAGCCCCGTTTCGCCGGGCCGGAACATAAAACTGAACATGAAAACCAGGGCAAGGCCCGGCACTACATTGGGCAGATAGATACTGGATTTGAAAAGGGACTTGCCGTGGCGCACTTCGTTAAGGATGATTGCCAGAATAATGGGAACCAAAAATCCGATTGCCAAAGACCAAAAAGTATAGAGAAAAGAATTTCTTAGCGCCGCAGTAAAATCCGGATGCAGGGCCACATCAACATAATTTTTAAATCCCGTAAACTGGATAAGCCGCATACCGTTTGCCTTGTAGACGGACAAACGGATACTTTCAACAAGGGGCTCCCAGGTAAAAAAGAGAAAGAGAACGACGGACGGCAGCATGAGAAGCCAGCCGGGAAGATTTTTTGCGATAAAACCCTGTCCCTTTTTACTATTCATGTCCGTCCGCCTCCGCGCTTATTGATCCAGCAGACGCTGGAAATTCCGCTGGGCCGTATCCAGCAGGGTCTGAACATTGGCGTTCCGGTCGGTAATCACCGCCTGGAGCACCTTGGTCAATTCCGAGTAGAGGTCCTGGGCATTCTGTTCTTCGGTCCGCAGGTTACCCGGTTTGGCGACTATATTGAAATAATCCGCATAGAACCGGTCGTCCACATTCTTGAACTCATTGGCCACATCGGTTTGGGCTTTTACATAGGCCGCATCGGTCCACACCGGAAATCCCCGGATCACCGGCACGCCGTCAGTCTTGTTAAGCTGGGCCCCGGCCCTCATACCTTTAAGGGTGGTCTCGTTGACCTCCGGGGTGGAACCCATGATTTCGATATAACGGATACCGGCGGTTACTTCCTCGGTAGTGGCATTGGGGGCAAACACGAAGGGAGTGCCGCCCATGAGGCTGAACTGGCCTTTGGGACCCGCGGGAATGGGAACCAGAGCCAAATCCCCCACAGGAAGGCCGTTGTTCCGGGTGGGCTGGGCCACCGCGTCATTGGCGCCGATATACATGGCCGCCGCTCCCGTGCCGATGGCCCGGAATCCGGTACCCCAGTCTTCGCTGGTGGGATCCGCGGTGAGCACGTCGTATTTCCACTTCAGATCTTTTATGTACTGCATGGCCGCCACTACTTCGGGGCTATTGACCTGGCCTATGCGTTTTCCGCCCTGCTCAACCACAAAGTTGGCCCCGAAACCCCAGGCAATCTGGACGAAATGCCAGCCGCCGGCATTATCTTTGGCCAGGAGGCAGAGGCCGGCGCTGCCGGTTTTCTGCTTGATGGTAACCGCCGCCTGGGCCAGTTCATCCCAGGTTTTGGGATATTTGGGAACGCCGTTGGCCTCCATCAGCCCCGCCTTCCTGAAAAGGTCCACATTGAGATGGAGCCCCAGGGCGTAGGAATCCCGGGGAAAGCCGTATATCCTGCCATTTTTGGAAAGAAGCTCCCGAACCGCGGGATTCATCTTGGTATCCCAGCCCAGGGCTTTAAGCTCATCGGTAATATCCCTGACAAAGCCGCCGTTGATAAGCTTCGGGGGCTCGGTAAACCAGGTGGTAAAAACCGTGGGAAGCTGGCCCGATTCCGCCAGGGGAACAAAGGTGTCCACCGCATATTCATAGGCTGCGGGTATGGCGTTCACATCGGGGTAACGTTGTTTAAATTCCTTCAAAAACCCTTCGTGCATGGCGATCTGCTGGGGTTCCGTATCAATGGGCCAAACGCCCAGCTTGATCGTAGTCTTTCCGCTTCCGCTGCGTCCACCACCACCGCCCCCTGCAAACAGGGGAGACACCGCAAAAAGCAGGGCAAGCGCCGGAGCCAAAAACAAAAATTTCTTCATACTTTCCTCCAATAAGATAAAGATCAAGGTTAAACGCTTAACCTTGTCAATCAGTATAATTCCACCTTTGGCCCCTGTCAAGAAAAATCTTTCATAAATTTTTCACTTTTACACTTTCCCGTTCCACCAGGCTGAGTTCCGTCATGATGTTCTCCGGCGGGATATTCTTTTTCTCAATCTGCCGGAAAAGAAGGTCCACGGCGATCCGGGCCTTTCCGGCCACATCCTGCCGGATGGTGCTCAGGGGCACCCTGATATTGGCGGCGATGGGAAGATCGTCAAAGCCGATAAGGGAAATATCATCGGGAAAGCGGACGCCCTGTTTTGAAAGGACCTCCATCAGGCTTATGGCCAGTATATCGGCGCTGACAAAGAGGCCGCTTATGCCGGATTTACCGGAGGCCAACACTGCGGCTACTTTTGCCAGATGATCGGGGCTGTAAGAATCCGCCCAGAAAATATGTTTCTCCTCCATCACGATACCCTGTTTCAAAAGGGCGGAACGAAACCCGTCCAGCCGTTCGGTAACAACATTTTTTTCCCGCCGCAGGGGAACGTAACCCAAAAAACCCAGGTTCCTATGGCCCCGGCGTAAAAAAAACTCCGCCGCCAGAACACCGCCCCGGAAATCATCAATGCCCACATTGTTTATGTTTTCTGTCCCCGTATAACTATCCGTAAAAACCAGGGGAATTTTGACGGCTTCCCGGATCTTTTTGATGTAGGTGCCGGTGGTGCCGATAAAAACCGCGCCGTCTACATTCCAGGATCGGAGGCTGTGGACCACTTCTTCGTAACTGTCCACATAACGGATCATCAGGTAGTAACCCCGTTCCTGAACCGCAGAGACAACTTCGCCAAAAAATTCCGCATTGTAAGGATCCTTAAGCATATTGCGTCCGGATTTGCCCACCAGAATTCCCGCAATGATATGCGAAGACTTGGCGGCCAGTGTCCGGGCGGAAGAATTGGGAATGTACTGCCGATCCCGGATGATCTTGTTGATGCGGATAATATTTGCCTTTGATACCTTGGATATGTTTCCATTTACCACATTTGAAACCGTGGCGGCGCTGACGCCGGCTTCACCGGCAATATCTTTTAGGGTTACCATAAACTTCCTGCATGAAAGAGCATAGAGGTATTTTTTCCCCGAGGTCAATAGATTGACAGGGCATTTTGAAAAATGCTTTGCTATTTGGAAGAAGCTGTGTTTTAATGATGTATACTATCCCAAGGAGTTATTTATGTCGAACATTACCATCCGTAAGGTCCGGGCCATCCTCACCGCCCCGGCGGGGATCAACCTGATCGTCGTGAAGGTGGAGACTTCGGAGCCGGAACTCTACGGCCTGGGCTGCGCCACCTTTGCCTACCGGGAAAATGCGGTAAAGAGCATTGTGGAGCAGTACTTTGACCCTCTGCTCCGGGGCCGGGATCCGGCGGATATTGAGGAACTTTGGCAGCTCATGAACAACAATTCCTATTGGCGGAACGGCCCGGTGACCAACAACGCCATTTCCGGGGTGGATATGGCCCTCTGGGACATCAAGGGGAAGCTGGCCAAAATGCCGGTTTACGATCTTTTGGGGGGCCGGGCCCGGCGGGGGGCGGCGGTTTACCGGCACGCGGATGGGAAAACCCTGGAAGAGGTTGCCGAAAATGTGCAAAAATTTCTGGATCAGAAGGTCCGGCACGTGCGGATTCAGTGGGGGGGCTACGGCGGAAAGGTAGATCCCCTGAACAAACCCCAGGGCGCCCCGGAGGGGATTTACTACGATCCCCGGCAGTACTTGCGGGATACCCTGAAGCTTTTTGAATATATCCGCGGTCGCATGGGCTATGAATTCGAGCTGCTCCACGATTCCCATGAACGGCTGGCCCCTGTTGATGCGGTACGCCTGGCCAAGGAGCTGGAGCCCTTCAAACTGTTCTTTCTGGAGGATATCCTTTCCCCCGAGCAGGGCGAGTGGTTCAGAATGGTGAGGAGCCAGAGCTCCACCCCCATCGCCAACGGGGAGCTTTACAATAACCCAAAAGAATGGGATTTCCTGATAAGCAACCGGCTGATTGATTTTATCCGGGTACATATCAGCCAGATCGGGGGTATCACCCCTGCCCGCAAACTGGCCATATTCTGCGAACAGTTCGGCATCCGTACCGCCTGGCATGGGCCCGGGGATGTGTCTCCGGTGGGGCACGCGGCCAATATCCACCTGGATCTGGTCTGCCAGAATTTCGGCATACAGGAATGGAGCGGCATTCAGGAAGTTTCCCGGGAAGTCTTCCCCGGCAGCCCTGAGCTGCGGGATGGTTATGTCTATGCCAATGACAGGCCCGGTCTGGGGATCGATATTGACGAGGAAAAGGCCGCCAGGTATCCCTGCAAAACCGAGGCCACCCTGTGGACCCAAACCCGTATTCCCGACGGGACCCTTTATACACCTTAAGGAGCTTACGATGAGCAAGAATGCTTTTATCACCGGGGGCAGCCGGGGCATCGGCGCCGGTATCGTCCGGGTTTTATCCGCCGCAGGTTATGACATTGCCTTTACCTACCACACGGAACAGGGCGAGGCGGAATCTTTACAAAAAAAGGTGGAGGCCCTGGGGCGGCGTTGTTTTTTCTACCAGGCCGCCCTCCAGGAGCCGGATGTGCCCCTGGAAGTTACCGCCCGGGCGGTGAAGGATCTGGGGGGCATTGACCTTTTAGTCTGTAATGCCGGGCTTACCCGCTATAATGACCTTCTGAACCTTGATCCTGCCCTGATCGATTTTGTGTTTTCCCTTAACTTCCGGTCCTATATACTCTGCGCCAAAGCGGCGGCCAACGACATGGTTGCCCGGGGGGCGCCGGGGAACATCATCTTTATCACCTCCACCCGGGGAATCCGCGCTTATCCCGAGGACGCCCTCTACGGCGGCTTTAAGGCAGCGCTTAACCGGGCCGCCGAGTCCATGGCCCTGGACCTGGCGAAGCACAAGATCCGGGTCAACTGCGTGGCTCCCGGGGCCACCGCCGTCCGGGGCGGCTTTAGCCCCGAAGAGCTTTCCGCCGGGACCTTCGCCCCCAAAATTCCCCTGGGCCGCCGGGGAAGCCCCGATGAGGTGGGTTATCTGGTGCGTTTCATCGCCTCCGATGAGGCCGCCTATATGACCGGCAATACTATTAAGCTGGACGGGGGCCTTATCCTGCCGGGAATGCCGGAAAGGTAGGGCCCAGCGGTTTTTTGTGTCTCCTAAATCCAGTGGCGGCGTTTGAAAAAGCCCAACATCCCCAGGGCGATGAGGATCATCACACCCCAGGTGATGGGGTAGGCGTACTTCAGGGGTAGCTCGGGCATATGTTCAAAATTCATGCCGTAGACCCCGGCAATGAACGTTAAGGGAATAAAAATCGTGGAGATGATCGTCAGCACCTTCATCACTTTGTTCATGCGGTTCGACATGGACGAAAGGTTGATTTCCATTACCCCCGCCAAAAGTTCCCGGTAGGTCTCCACCGTTTCCACCGCCTGGACGAGGTTATCCTGCAGGTCTTTGAGGAACGGCATGACCTCTTTGCTCAACAGGGGAGAATCCAGATGTTGGAGCATCACGATACTTTCCCGCTGGGGCCAGATAACCCGCCTTAAGTGCTGCAGATTTTGTTTGACCTTTTGCAAGTCGGGAATAAAATTATCGTCCCGTTCATCCATGGCCCGATCTTCAAATTGTTCGATGTCGTTTCCCTGCCGGTCCAGCACGGTAAAATAGGTGTCGATGATAGAATCCATCAGCGCATAAGAAAGGTAGTCGGCGCCCATGCGGCGAATCCGCCCCGCATCGTTGATGATCCGTTTCCGGATACCGTCGAAAGAATCGCCGGCCACCTCCTGAAAAGTGATCACCGTATTTTCCATAATCACCATGCTGACCTGTTCAAATTCAGTCCCCGATTCATCCCCGCCCCGCATGGCTTTGCAGATGACAAAAAGGTACTTGGTAAATTCCTCTGCCTTGGGCCGGTGTTCCGTGTCCAGAATATCTTCCACCGTCAACGGGTGAATGTGATAAAATTCCGCCAGCTCATGAATGATCTCCGGCCGCTCCAGCCCGTTCACGTTGATCCAGGTGATTCCCCCCGGATTTCTGTACTGTAAAAGCCCCTCCACCGTGTCCGCAGTTTTTGACCATGCACCGACAGGATCGTAGCCTATGATAGAAAGGTCCATGGGGATACGATACTACGAGCCGTTTTATCATGCAAGGGTTGCGGACGGGGAGCAAAAGGGGGCTGTCCAAGAAGTAGAGCAGTTCCGAGTAATAATAAATGGACAAATCGCCAAAACATGATAAGATTTCCCTAAATACTCCCTTTGATGGTGTATTGGTGCATAGAAACAAGTCGATTTATCGGAAGGGGCGGGAGTGCGGCGGTGGTGATGTGGCTGGTAATGCGGCGGTGAAAAATTCTGCGTCATCATAGCGCAGCCCTGCGGCGGTTGAGAGACCGGAACCGGCGCCGATGATGATTGCATCCGCTTGGTCAATAGCGTTTTTGAGCGTAGCTGTCTCTGACAATAAACTTTTTTCTGAATGCATTGTTCTCCCTTCACGAAGCGGGAACAATAAACAGTTTTATCCCCTCTCCTGGGTGTTTTGTTTTAACCGCCATTACCGCCTGTTCCGCATCCGGCACAGTCCAGTCATCAAGATAAGTGATGATAATGCAATTTTCTTCCGGCCATGTTGAAGTCCCCAATCGGTAATTATCTTTCCCTTTACCATGTACTATCGGGATAATAGTATAAGAAAAATCTTCAATATTCGTTTCAAGCCCCTGGAGAATATCCTCCTGAACCGATCTGTTGGTGATGATTTCAATACGTTTCATACTGAAGCCTCCATTGCAGTATTGAGATTTTTAACTTTCTTCCCCCTATGCTCATTGATAAGCGAATACATTACCGGAATAAAGAAAAGCGTGATCACGGTTGATGAGGTAAGACCGCCTATGACGGTAAGGCCGATGGGCTGAATCATGGTTGACGATTCACCGGGGAAGAACGACATGGGAATGAGACCCAGAATAGTTGTCAAGGTAGTCATCAACACCGGGCGCAGCCGGGAAAAACCGGCATCAATAACAGCCTGGCGTACCGGAACTCCCCGGCCTACGAGGATATTTGTGTAGTCCACCAAAACGATGCCGTTATTCACCACAATGCCCGCCAGCATGACCACCCCTACCAGCGTAAACATACTCAAAGGCTGGCCGGTAATTAAATAAATGATAACGACGCCTATTGCCAAAAGCGGAATGGTGCAAAGATTTATGAGCGGATCTTTGAACGATTCATACTGACCCGCCATGACGCCGAAAACCAGCAGCACCGCCAAAGTAAAAATAAGGGCATAGGTTTTTGTGGTGTCGGTAATTTCCCCCCATTGCCCTTCATAGCTTACGGTTACTCCTTCGGGGGCAATGAAATTCGCGTCCAGAACTTCCCGAACTTTGTTTTCCACTTCGTCAGCCCGTAGGGATTCCGAGGCGAGGTTGCCGGTAACGTGGATGATCCTTGACTGGTTTTCCCGGCTTATGCTCACCGGACCTGCTCCTTTTTCCAGTGAGGCGAAATTGGCAAGGGGATACAGGGTTCCGTTTGAGGAGGAAACAAAAATACGCTCCAGATCGGGCAGTTTTGAGCGGTCCGCTTCGGTAAGCTCGATTATCACATCGTATTCGTTTCCCGCATAACGGAAGGTGGTAGCGGTTGTGCCGTTCATTGCGGCGGCGATTTCGGTGGCGATACTGTTGATGGAAAGCCCCATGTTGTAAGCCCGCTCCCGGTCTATCACCACTTCCACTTGCGGCAGCCCTTCGGTCATGTCCACGGTTACTTCCGTAAGTTCGCTCACTTCTGCCTTGATCAAATCGGCAATTTCGTTGGCGGCGGAAAGGCCCGTGTCAATTTCATCCACCCGGAGGGCTATATCAATATCGCTGCCCCCTGACATCATCCGGCCCATGCCTGCGCTAAAACTCATGGTTGCGTTGGGGAAATCCCGCGCATGGGCGAGCAGTTTAGTCCGCACCGTTGCGCTTTTGTCCGAGGCGGGATTATCCAAATCAAGGCTTACCGCGATTGAACCCCGGTTGGTTCCCGCGCCGCCCATTGCCCTGCCGGAACTTCCCACGTCAACAATGATGCTTTTCGCGCCCTGTATCTCATCAATGGCGAATTCCTGTAATTGCAGCATCACCGCCCTGGTAGTGTCGTAGGTGGTTCCCTGGGGCAGCGTAACATTGAGCGTAACGGATTCCTCGTTCATCCCCGGCATCATCACTATCCGCATTTTGGGAATAGCAAGTACCGTGCCGGCAAAAAGCGCGGCAATTAACACAATCACCGCAAGCCGGTGCGAGACCGCTACGGAAAGGATGCGGGTATATCCCTTGTCAATACCTGAAAATATTTTTTCCGCAAAGGTGTCAATCTTTTTGAGCAGAGGATTTTTGAGCGGTTTTTGTGTCCGTGTTTGCAGCGGGAAAAATTTCCCCGCCAATATGGGCACCAGGAATATTGCCACGAGGAGGCTTGAAGCAAGGGCAATGCCTACGGTGAAGATAAGGCCCTGAAGCATTTCTCCCTGCATACCAAGACGGCTTTTGAACAAAATGATAGGCACAAAAACGCAAAGGGTGGTAAGCGTGGAAGAAACAATGGAAGACAGCACTTCCTGACAGCCAAGCACGGCGGCGATCGAAGGTTTTGCCCCCCGCTCACGGTACTTGAAAATATTTTCCAGAATTACAATCGAGGAATCCACAATCATGCCGACACCGAGGATAAGCCCGGTCATGGTGATCATGTTGAGGGTAACCCCTGTTATGCTCATTACCAGTAGCGTTACCAGAATGGAAAAGGGAATTGATATGCCGATGATGATCGTACTTTTGATGTTCCGTAAAAAAATAAGCAATATTGCCATAGCCAAAGCCGCACCTGAGAGCGCCGAACTGATAAGCTCGTTTATCATTCCCCTGATCTGGGTGGTATCGTCGGAAGTGATGATAAGGCTTATGTCGGCGGGCAGCGTTCTCCGTATTTCGTCCAGTTTCACCCTTACCCTATCCGCCACGGCGACTGAATTGGTCCCGCTTTGTTTGATGACCCCGACATAGACTCCGCTTTCCCCGTTGATATACACGGTGGAACTTTCCCTGGGGTAGCCCAGGCCCACCGTCCCCACATCCTGCAAGCGTATGTCCGCGCCGTTTCGTTTTGCTATCACCGTTTCCGCAATATCCTGAATTGAGGAATAGGTTCCGGTAGTGCGGATGCTGTAATTTTTTGAGCCTTCTTCAATGGAACCGGCGCCCAATTCCAGATTTTGCATGGCGAGCGTGTTTTTGATTCCGGTGATGGTTAGTCCGTAGGCTTCAAGGCGGTTTTGCGAAACTTCGATATTGACAATGCGTTCCCTGCCTCCCATGAGGTTGGTAGAGGCTACTCCGTCAACCTGTTCCAGACTGTTTTGTACGAGGCTTTTCGCCAGGGAACGCAGTTCATCCTGATTCCGATTTCCCGCCACGGCGATCCTCAAGATGGGCATTGAGTTGGGATCAAACTGAAAAATGGAGGGAGTGCCCGCATCGTCGGGCAAACGTCCCTTGACCCGATCCAGCCGATCCCGGATGTCATTCGTTTTTGCTTCAAGGTTTGAGCCGTAATTAAACTCCAGCATGATCATGCTTGACCCTTCGCCTGAGGTAGATGTCATTTCCTTGAGGCCGGAAACATTGACGAGCTGCGCTTCCAGCGGCCGGGTTATGGTTTCTTCCACCGTCTCCGGCCCCGCGCCGCTGTAGGATGCGGACACTACCAGCATGGGCATATTCATTTCCGGGAACATATCAATCGCCACATCCGAAACCATGTACAGCCCCACAATGGCGATCAAACCGAAAACGACAATGCCCAAAACCGGGCGGGAAACAACTTTCTGCGCGATACCCATTATTATATGCTCCTGCCGATTACTCTTACTTTTGCGCCGTCGGTGAGGAATTGCTGGCCTTGTATAACGACTGCCACTCCGGTCTCAAGCCCTGTGCGTATTTCTGTTTCACCGTCCACGGTTGCCCCGGCTATTATTTCCCGAAAGCGTACCAGTTCGCCGGTTTCTTCCAGAGCGTACAGGCCGGTAACGCCCCGCAGTTCGACTAACGCCTCGACCGGAACAGTAACGACATTTTCATAAATGCGGGTGTTGAGTTTTACCCGGGCAAACATTCCCGCATTGATCCGGCTGTCCTGTTTGACGAGTTTAAGGAGGATTTTTTTTGTCCGGGAATTGGAATCCACTATGGGAGAAACCGTAGTAACAACTGCGGCGAAGGTTTCTCCGGGAAACGCCGCCAGGGTAATATCGGCTTTGAGCCCTTCCCTAAGCTGGCCCACTTCCCGTTCCGGTATATGTGTTTCAATTTCAAGCCCTCCTGATCCGGCTATTGTGGTAATCGTGCTTGCGGTAGAAACCGTGGAGCCGACGGTAAGGGGAGTACCAACGACCGTGCCGGAAGCCGGGGAAATGACCGGGCTTAATGAATATGACGAGCCGGGTTTTGAAGGATCGACATACCCAATCACTTCTCCTTTTTGCACAGTTGAACCCAGGGCGACCCGCACGGATGTCAGTTTGCCGCCCATATCGGGATTTACCGCTACCTGGTTTTCGTTGATGATATTGCCGTTCACTTCAATGTACGCCTGTAGGTCTCTGGTAACTGCTCCGGCGGTACGGATTGAAAAAACCGTATCCGTAGACGACACCCTGGGACCGCTGCCCGGAGGACCTCCCGGACCGCCGGGGCCTGGCAGCCCGCCGGGCGCCTGACCTGTTCCGCCGTTATGCTCCGCAAACAGGGACGGCAAAAAAACAAACCCCGCTGCCACCAACAGGACCGCAAAAAAAATGACCACTTTTTGAGCTGTGCCTTTTTTCTCTTTCATTTTTATCTCCTTTAAGTCTTTATAATTACAATCTATACTGCGTAAAATAGAAAAGCCATTAACAGGGAATAAAAAATTTATAACATTTTGTTATTTTGTTCCCCCCAAGCTCCCAAAAGGAATATTGAGGCTCTTTTCCAAATCAAGCATTGCCACTAACAGGTTGTACTGTTCCTGCCGCAGCCGGTTTTCGGCTTCCGAAAGACTGTCGGCGGCACTCCGTAACTGCTGTAAATCAGCCGAGCCTTGCCGGTACGCTTGCGTCCACATGGCATAGGTTTCACGGGCAAGGTCCACGTTTAGGGAAATGGCCAGAATACTTTCGATGGATTGTTCCATTACCCGCATATTTTGCCGAATTTGCGTATCCTGATTTCTGATAGCTTCGGTAATCTGGCTCCGGTACAGGGCAAGGCTGTTATCAACTGCGGCTATCTGGTTCTTTGTTTTTGAACCGGGGAGAAAATTGTCAAGCTGGATACTGACGCCTACCGAAAAGGAACCGGTACTGTCGGCCCAGGTATCGTTGGCATAAGCGGGGTTCCCGGTCCACGACAGGCGCAGGCTGGGAATGTATGACTGATTCCACAGCGTTTTCCGTTGGGCCTCCAGCGCCTCCAGCGATTTTTTCAATGAGGAGATGCTCAAACTTTCTTGCCGGTCAGCAGCGATAAGTTCCGGCGGCGAGGGCAGTTCCAGCGATCCATTAAGCTGTATCGTTTCTTCCGGGTCTATGCCAAGGACAAGGGCGAAATTTTCAAGGGCGTTGTTCAAAGCAGTTTCGGCGCTCCGCTTTGCGGGCCGTAAGTTTTCCAGGTCTACCCGTGCGGAAAGCTCGTCAAGCCGGGACGACTGGCCTACCCCTGCCTTGGCGGCGGCTTCCTCATGCCTCGCCTGGGCGCTGGCAATACTCCGATCCGCCAATTCCACATTGGATCCCAGCAGCACTATTTGATAAAAAGATTTCCGCACCTGTAGTTCAAGTTCCTGTTTTGCCGCTTCGTAAGAAAGCAGCCCCGCCTCGTAATCCGCTTTGGTTCTCCGTATCTCGGTAACGATAGCGGGGGAAAGGCTGAGGGAAGCCGAAAAGGAAACGCCGGGAGTCCATTCTTCTCTGGCTGGCGGCAGGTCTCCGGTAATGGATGTGCCCCGGCTATAGGCCGCCCCGACGCTTACCGAGGGGATAAGGCTGTTCCATGCCGTCCCCGCTTCACGCTTTTTCCCCCCGGTCTCAATTCTCGTCCGGTCCAGGCTGAGGTTCTGTTTCAGCGCGAGGGCTACCGCTTCATCCGCCGTCAGGACCGTTTCGGCCCCGATGGAGTGAAGGGCCGCAAGCATTATGGCGGCTATGATAAGTAATTTCGTCTTCATGGAATACAACATATTCTCTATTCGGAGTGAAAGCCATTAACAGGAGATAAAAAATTTATAACATTTTGTTATAATACAGGTTTCCGCTTGCCCCATCCGGCTTTCATACAATACACTCTGTAACGAGGGCAAGAAGTATGCAGGGAAAAATTTTAATCATAGAGGACGAGCGGGAACTGGCGGACATTGTTTTTCTGTATTTATCCAGAGACGGTTTTGAGCCCCGCATCGCCGAGAGCGCCGAAACGGGGCTTGCGGTTGCCGGGGAATGGAAGCCGGAACTGGTGATTTTGGATATTAACCTGCCCGGTATAGACGGTTTTGAATTCCTGCAACAGTTCAGACGGACGAGCAGCGCCCCGGTGTTGATTGTGTCGGCCAGATCGAGCGACGAGGATCAGATAAACGGTTTGGGAAGCGGGGCGGACGAATATATTTCCAAGCCCTTTTCTCCCAAGGTGCTGGTGGCCAGAGTGAGGGCGGTCTTTCGTCGGGCGCGGAATTACGATGAAAAGGAAGCGGCAAATCTGTTCCGTTTCGGCCCCTTTTCGCTGGATTATGACGCCTGCCTTCTGAAAAAAGGGGATCAGCGGATACCCCTTTCCGCCAAGGAATTCGGCTGTCTCGCGTTTCTGACCAGGAATCCGGGAAAGCCGCTGGATGTGGAAACTATTTATGCGGGTGTCTGGAAAAACACCTACGGCGACCTTACTACCGTGGCGGTGTATGTCCAGCGGCTGCGGAAGAAGATCGAAGACGACCCGGTAAATCCTACCTATATAGAAACCGTGCACAGTATGGGATACCGTTTTAACAATCCGGAGCAAAAAAAAGCATGAAAATAAAAACGCAGTTTCACCTTTTGATAGCCGGTATTCTCATTGTCCCGCTGCTCTTCATCATAGGGGGGGCGATATATGTCCAAATCACCCGGCAGCAGGAAAGTGCGGAAATAGCGGTTTATGAGGATATTGCCGCCATGCTGGATGAACAGATGGATTTTAATGACCGGGAAGCATTTTCCCATTTTATATACCGGTTAAGCAGGTTTGCGGACATTGCGGTGTTTCGCAATGATTTTCTCGTGCTTCATTCCACTATTCCCGATTTTACCGCAGGCGATTCCGTGCCATCCGAAAAAATATTCTCGCTTCTTCTGGAGGAAGATCCGCAATATGCCTACAGTTTTGAAGCCCCTGGCTGGCTGAACAATCACGGCTATATCCTTATCAGAAGGGGCGGGGAATTGCCCCAAGGCTTTCCGCTAGGGCCTTTGTTTCTTCCGGTAATTATAGGGTCCTCTCTTTTCCTGATGTTGATCATCTTTGCGATTGCCATGTCCCTGTTGATCGCCCGTTCTATCACCAAATCGGTGCTGATCCTTGAGAACGCCACACGGCGTATAGCGGAAGGCGAATTGGATCTTGCGGTAGAGATTAGAGGGAGCAACGAGATAACGTCCCTTACCAATTCGCTCAACCGAATGAGAAACGCCTTGAAGGAAGAAGAACTGCGGCGTTCACGCTTTATCATGGGAGTTACCCACGACCTCAAAACTCCTTTGGCTTTAATCAAGGCGTACACCGAGGCAATAGAGGACGGCATCACCGAAGACCCCGCCACCCATACCAGCGCCACGGAAATTATTTCCGCAAAGGTGGATCAGCTTGAGAGTATGATAAACGATCTATTGGAATTTGTACGCATGGACACAGGGGAATGGCGGGGCAAATTACAGAAAGTAACCATTGCCGCTTTTCTGCGGAATACTGTAAAGGCATTTTCCGCCGACGCCGAACTACTCCGTCATGAATTCAATCATGAAATCGCGGTGCCTGAAAATCTCTGTATCCCTATGGACGAAAGCCTTGCCCTCCGTGCGCTGGAAAATCTGGTGAACAACGCCATCCGTTATACGCCTGACGGTTCGGTCATCAGTCTTAACGCCGGTATTGCAGGGACGACTATGCAAATAACGGTAAGCGATAACGGTCCGGGTATCGACAAAGCCGATCTACCCCATATTTTTGAACTGTTTTACCGGGGAACTTCTTCCCGCCGGGAACAGGGCATGGGTCTGGGGCTTGCGGTGGTAAAATGGGTAGTTGATTCCCACAACTGGACAATAGAGGCGCATTCGGAGCGGGAAGGAAAAACCGGAACTTGTTTCTGCATTACCGTTCCGTTGGAAAATGGAGGACACTAATGAAAATATATACAGGAATTGAACTTATGGAAACCGCCCCCGTGGGGCCCGCTATTATTCGCCTGGCGCTGCCGATGGTTGCGGCAATGCTCGCCCAGGCGGTTTACAACATGACCGATATGTTCTTTATCGGCAAGACCGGGGACCCAAACATGGTTGCGGCAGTTTCTTTGGTGTTCCCTTTGTTTATGCTTTCGCAAGCATTAGGCAACGTATTTGCCACCGGCGGATCAAGTTACATTTCCCGAATGCTCGGATCGAAAATGAACGATGAGGCCCGTATAACATCATCAGTGTCATTTTACTCTGCCCTTGGTGTCGGGATTCTATTAACCGCTGTCCTCTTGATTTTTAAAACACCGGTGCTGCGTCTTATCGGCGCAAGTGAAGGAACCTTCGCTTATACCAACGATTATTTTTCGGTGGTGGTGCTTTTTATTCCGGTTGCGGCGGCAGGAGCGGTGTTGAGCGGGCAAATGCGCAGCGAGGGCTCAACTGATAAGGCGATGACGCTTCAACTTATCGGCATTGTACTTAACATCATTCTTGATCCTATTTTTATCTTGGGGTATAACATGGGAACGGCAGGAGCGGCATGGGCGACCGTTGCAGGACAAGCCGCATCATTTGCCTACGGAGTTTGCTACTTCCTCTCAAAAAAAACAATACTGTCTATAAAACCTGTTGATTACAGGCCAAATAATACGATGCTGTTTCAAGTGTTATCTATCGGCATACCAGCGGGATTAAGCAATGTTATTATGAGCGTTTCCAACATACTGGGAAACCGTATTGCAGCAAGTTATGGTGATTTTGTCGTTGCGGGTATCGGTGTTCAGATGCGGATTGCCAGTTTGTATTTCATGCTGGTCTTCGCGCTTATTCAGGGCTTTCAGCCTTTTGCCGGATTTAATTACGGCGCAAAAAATTATGGCCGTCTCCGCCATGGATTCAAACTGACAATAATATACGCGACTATGCTTTGTATTGCGGGAAGCATTATTCTCCGTCTATTTGGTGATATGTTTATCAGGTTTTTTATCAATGACATAAAAACCATTGAAGCCGGAACAGCGATAATGCATACGTTTGTCTGGGGGCTGCCGTTTATCGGATCGCAGATAACGCTAATGGTCTCGTTTCAGTCTTTTGGCAAATCGATTCAGGCAATGGTCATTTCTATGGGACGACAACTTATGTTTTATGTTCCATTGCTTTACCTGCTAAATCATACCTTTGGTTTTAATGGTTTTATCTGGGCGCAGCCCGCCGCCGATATTCTGACAACGGGAATAGCGGTTTTATTAAGCCGCCCACTGTTCAAAATAATGCGGGGGGAGTGAATACAAACGGCAGATGGTGCATAATAGAGAAGATTTATATCTTTTTCCGTTATACCGGCAATACCGCCGCTTCCCGCCAATTAGCCGGAAATCCCATGCTTTTAATCAGTTCTATTTTTGGGAAAACGGCATTATCCGGGTGGTTTTGAAGAAGCCCTTCCAATGCGCGAAAGAACAGGGGGAAATTGGTGTCTTCCAGCAAATACCGGAGCGCGATTATCACCGCAAAAAGATCCTGCTTTCCTTGCAAATAATTACCATTAGGCAAACGGATTAGCCCAAGTTCCTTATGGAGCCGAAGGGGCGGTAATTCCCCTTTATTCGACCGGTAGTTATACAGGCGGTCATTGTGGGCACAGGTGTTTCTAAACAACACCAGTACACTGATGATGGCCGATAACTGCGAAGTGCTGGTTAAATAGGAATAGCTTTTGCTGATCTTTGTCTGCAATGGCATGGGAAGCATATCCAGCATTTTTGATACATTACCGAAGGTCAATTTTCGCATTAAAACCCAGAGGGGAATATTCTCATAATTCACGATATAGTGGTTCAGATTAACCGCATTGAAGTTGGCGGTAATTATCCGGTTGATTTCGCCCAGCAGCCTGAATATCTCCGGTACTTTCTTGGGGTCCTGGTAATCATAGTTATACAGGCTGGTATAGGCATTGATTGAATTGCCGTGTTCCTCGCTGAAATAATAGGATATATGGGATTTGAGTTTTTGTTCTACTTTTAAGAGATACTTGAAAAACAACTCCCGCAGGGCTTCATCAAAATAATACAGGTTTTCAACATCTTCAAAGGTTGTTCCGGCTTTATAACGTCCGTTTGCGCTTTCTTTGAAGGGGGTTTTATAGCCATTGACCAGGGAAAAATAGCCGATTTGGGTGAGAATATCCATGGCGTGGGCTTCATCGGGTATGACAAGGCCCTTTTCGTCCCGGAGTTTGTGTATCTGCTGTTCGTAGGTCAAAAAAGGCTTCTTTTCCGGCATTGTACCCCCTGATAAAAAAAAGGAGCCCTTCAGGGCCCCCCCGGTCGCCTTGGTTCATAACCTCCGCAACACGATCACTAAGATAAATATAAGGGATTTGTCCATTGTTGTCAAGCCCCCTGGATTCTTCACTCCGTCAGCAGATCCTCCGCACCGGAAGACAGGGCCCGGAGGATGCGCCGCTTTACCGCCGCCGAATTGCCGGTAAAGTCGGCGATTTTTTTCCGCATATCCCGGCGTTTTGAATTGATGCCGAAGGGGCAGGTACAGGCCGCCGCCAGAATATCCAGTTTTGCGGCGCAGTCTATAACCTGCCGTTCTTCCACATAACCCAGGGGGCGGATCAAAGCCACAGGATATTTCCGGTAAGAAAGGCTGATGGGCATGGCGGAAAGTTCGCCCTTGTTTGTCATGTTCATAAAAAAAGTTTCGATGATGTCATCCAGATGGTGCCCCAGGGCGATTTTGTTGAAGTTATTTTCCACGGCGTATTTTAAAAGCTCGGTGCGGCGCTGGGTTGAACACCAGTAGCAGTTCATCTTTTCGCCGGGTTTAAGGCGGCCGATGACGGGCACAAAAAGATCGATAAAGGGGATGTCCCATTGGGCAAGCTTTGCCTGCAAGGCGGATTTTTTACAGCAGGCGCAGAAGTCGCTGGAAATGTGCAAGGCTGCCAGTTCGTAGTTTTTTTTCAGGGCGGGCCGTATGCCGGCAAGCGCCCAGGCTAATACGGTGGAATCTTTTCCCCCCGAGGCGGCGATGAGAATCCTGTCTCCGTCAGAAATCAGATTCCGCTCCAGAACCGCCTTGACGGTTAGTTTCTGTACGACCTTTTCCACATTGGCGCTGCGGAGGAAACGGTTACTCAAGGGCGCTCTCCCCGGGGGCTTCGTACATTGAACGGAGCGCCAGACTGGCGAGGATCATCCCCGCTGCAGCGGTAACGGTCACTGCACTGCCGTTGATTATTTTTTTTGACGAACACCATTCCACCGCCGCGTCAGGATCGGCCCTGTTACGGGCAGGGCAGAGGCACTGGGCGCTGCCGCAGGGAATATCCGCAGCGCTAACCCGGAGGGGCAGGGATTCATCGCTATAAACCGCGGTAAAATGCCCCTGGAAGCCCCGTTTCCTTAAGCCCTGCCGGACAAGCCGCGCCAGAGGGCATCCTGAGGTTTCCCAAATATCGGCGGTTTTTATCCGGGTGGGATCGAGTTTCTGCGCCATACCCATGGAAGAAAAAAAAGTGAGTTTCAACCTTGAACAGAGTTCTATCAGATCAAGCTTATGGCTTAGACTGTCGATGGCGTCTATCACAAAATCTACATTGTCAAAATCGAAGAGTTCCGCGTTTTCTTTTGAAAAAACTTTGCAAAAAGAGGCAACCTGACACTGGGGATTTATCTCCAAAAGCCTTTCCTTCAACGTATCCGCCTTGAACGCTCCCAGCGTTCGGCTTGTAGCCTGGACCTGGCGGTTAACGTTGGTGATGCAGATCGTATCGGAATCGACGATGGAAATTTTCCCCACGCCCGAACGGACCAGGGCCTCGGCGCACCAGCTCCCCACCCCGCCCAGGCCGAAGATCATAACGTGGGTTTGCCGGAGCCGGTCCAGCATTTCGGGGCCGGTAATAATCGAAAGCCGCTGAAAAAGAGGATTAACCGCCATTGCCTTTGTAAAGTTCCAGGGCCCTGGCAAACTGATCGGCGCAGGAAGTGCCCCGTATGCCGCATTGAAGGCCTTTGAGTTTGGCGATAAGCTCATCCCTTTCCATTCCTTCCGCCAGAATCGACAGGGCCTTGAGGTTTCCGTTGCAGCCATTTTCAAAAGAAAGACCCCGGACTTTATTTTCCCGGATATCAAAACGGATCTTAGTCGAACAGGTTCCTTCTGTTTTATATTCGTGCATAGTGTTCTCCTAAATATTCAAGAATAACGCTGATGATCTCAGGCGGTCCGAAGGCCCCTGATTTGGTAACGATGAGAAAATCGCCGCTCCCGCTCCGTGCCCGGGATAAAACGACGCCCCGGCATATATCCGGGCGGATTTCCTCCACCGGTTCAATATAATTGATCTCCAGCACATTCGCAATCCCCAAAAGCGTATCGCCTCCGAAGATCACCAGGCAGAGGGGGCCGTTTTTTAGCCCTATGGATTTGACCAGGAGTCCCAGCTCCCGGGGAATTTTTTCCGGAGAAGCCCTTTCTTTTTGCCCTTCTCCCAAGGCGGCGCGGGTGCAGAGGAGGGCGGCTTTTTTATTGTCAAGAATTTCCGCAAGGGCCTCTGAAATTTTTTCCCCCTCCATATTTAGAGGCCAGTCTACGGAAATGCCGAAAATGCCTCCATCCAGGGCGGCCCTTACCTGCGCTATTGATACAGGATGGAGGCTTCCTGAAACAAACAATATCGCCGCAGCCTTTTCAATCTTTTGTTTAGCCGATGCAGGGCCTCTGGAAAAGGGCAAAACTTCCATGAGCGCTTCGGCGAAACCGGCGCATCCGGCGGAATTCATGAGCAGATTTTTTTCATAAAGATCATGGGCAATATGCCGGAGATCTTCTGTTGTCTCACTGTCGAAAACAAAAATTTCTTTTCCGGCGGACTCTTGATCCGGAATTTCCGCCGCCGCCGGAAAAAGTTTTATCGCCGCCAAAGATTCCCCGCCAATAATATCGGGGATAAAACTGCTTGTTACCGGATTAAGGGGATCAAGGGCCATGCCGGTTTCGTGGACCGGTTTTCCAAAAAGATACTGATAGCCCTTTCGGGTACAGCGTCCCAGATCCGGGTAGGCCGGCACAAAGGGCAGCCGCTTTGTATGCCGTGTTTCCATCAGGGCTTCCAGCTCCGCGCCTATGTGCCCCCGGAGGGTGGAGTCGGTTTTTTTGTAGACATGGGCGGCATCAGGGTAGTGCATTATACATTCGGAAACGATACGCCGGGCCTCGGCGGGGGAGCGGTGCCGGGTGGCGGTGTTTATCACCAGAACTGCCGGGCAATTTTCCGGCGGTGCATCATTCGGGGAAAGGAGAACGCCGGTGGAAATGTTATGGGAGGCAAACTGTATGCCCGTGTCCAGAGCGCCGGTTAAATCATCCGCCAGAATAAGCAGCGTTATATTCGACATCACAATTTTCATTGTTGCATAAGTTTTTCCATAATGCTATCCTCTATCCATGGGCGTTTTGGTCAGCAAATTATGTGCGGAAGTAACACTTCCCCGGATGATAAAAGTACGGCAGCGTTTTGATCCCCAAAGGATAGATCCTGTCGATATTCCTGCCATGGTTTTTGCGGAACTTTCCCGGCCCGAATTGTCAGGCCCGGTAAAGGCCGGTATGAGAATCGCCATTACCTGCGGCAGCCGGGGTGTGGCCAATGTGGCGATTATCACCAAAGCTATCGCGGATTTTGTAAAATCCAAAGGGGCAAAACCTTTTGTGGTCCCTGCCATGGGAAGCCACGGGGGCGCCACGGCGGAAGGTCAAAAAGCGTTAATCGCAGGCTACGGCGTCACCGAAGATTTTGTGGGCTGCCCTATACTTTCGTCCATGGAAACCGTGGTGATAGGCAAAAGCGACGAAGGCCACGGGGTGCGGATCGATAAAAACGCCGCGGAAGCAGACGGCATCATCGTGGCGGGGCGGATCAAACCCCACACGGATTTTCACGGGATCTACGAAAGCGGCATCATGAAAATGATGGCCATAGGTTTGGGGAAAAGGGAAGGGGCGGATATTTGCCATGCGGATGGTTTTGGCCGCATGGCCCACATGGTGCCCCTCTTTGGCCGCTGCATCATCAAAAACGCCAGGGTGATTTTAGGTTTTGGTATTCTGGAAAATGCCTACGGTGAAACCTGCAAACTGGTTTCCCTGCGGCCCGATGAAATCGAAAAAAAAGAACCGCCGCTTTTGGAAGAAGCCCGGGGCCATCTCCCCCTTATTCATATTGATAAAACCGATGTGCTGGTGGTGGAAAAAATTGGCAAGGATATTTCCGGTGACGGCATGGATCCCAACATCACCGGCGCCAGTCCCTGTTCGCCCTGGGTCACCGGGGGCATCAGCGCCCAGCGGACGGTTATTCTGGATCTGACCCCGGAAACTCACGGTAC
The DNA here is from genome assembly GCA_025997615.1 of Spirochaetia bacterium. Lineage (GTDB taxonomy): Bacteria > Spirochaetota > Spirochaetia > Treponematales > Breznakiellaceae > BNUV01. The sequence goes on along the minus strand of BNUV01000013.1, from coordinate 8,674 downwards.
CGCCATGGGTATAGGAGCCGCCCATGCTATTACCCGGCGACTTTTCAACAAAATTGATTATGATGCTACCTATGTTAACGCTATCACTTCCCGGGGCATTGATTTTGTGCGGATACCCTGCATTGTCGAAAGCGACAAAGAGGCCGTCCAGATTGCCCTGCGGACCTGCACAGGTCACGACAAGGATAATCCCCGCATCATCCGCATTGCCGACAGTCTGCACACTCAGTATATATATATATCAGAAGCCATGAAAAATGAGGCGGAAACAAATCCGAAACTGGAAATTCTTTCAGGTCCCGAAGATTGGCCTTTTGATGAAAAAGGAAATTTGTGGTGACGGCGGAGCGGGGAGGGCGGCCCTTAATAGGCATCAGCATAGGAGACCCTGCGGGTATTGGGCCTGAGATTTGCATCAAGGCGCTTTCGCACAAGGCAATCTATGAAAGGTGTATACCGGTTGTTTTTGCCGATAGGGTAGTGCTGGAAGATGCTGTAAAAATAACAAGCAAAAATATTTCCCTCAATACTGTTACAAACGCAAAAGACGCCGGGGGAATATTTGGAACAATTGATTTTATTGATGCGGGGCTTTTAAAAAAAGGCGCTTATGAGTACGGCCGGGTTTCCGCCGCCTCGGGGGAAGCCGCTTTTCAATATGTGGTCTCCGCCATAAAAGCGGCGCTGGCCGGTGATATTCAGGCGGTGGTCACGGGGCCCATCAACAAGGAAGCCATCAATCTGGCGGGCCATCATTTTGCGGGGCACACGGAAATTTTCGCCCATTACACCGGAACAAAAGATTACGGAATGTTACTTTCCGCGGGGAACGGTGTTGGAGATACCGGCGGCGGCCTTAACGTGATCCATGTAACGACCCATGTTTCCCTGCGGGAGGCCTGCGATCTTATCACCAAAGAACGGGTGTATAGGGTGATAAAACTGGCGGGGGAGGCCCTCCGCCTCATGGGCAAGGAAACACGCCGCATCGCCGTGGCGGGCCTTAACCCCCATGCATCGGAGAACGGCCTTTTTGGTGATGAAGAATCCCGCGCCATCATCCCTGCGGTGGCGGAGGCCCGTTCCGAAGGGCTTGATGTTACAGGTCCCCTGCCGCCGGACACCGTTTTTGTAAAGGCTCTTGCGGGCCTCTACGATGTGGTAGTGGCCATGTATCATGATCAGGGCCACATCCCCTTAAAACTTTGCGGATTCAAAATGGATAAATCTACCAATACCTTTACGCAGATGAGCGGTATCAACACTACCATAGGCCTTCCCATTATTCGCACCTCGGTGGATCACGGCACCGCCTTTGACCGGGCGGGAAAAAATGAAGCCAACGAGGAAAGCCTTCTGGATGCCCTGAACATGGCCGTTACTTTCGTGAAGAACCGGGGGAAAATAAGCTGAAACTGCTTTGGAAAATCGCAAAAGAGGCGAAACGCTACAAGGGCCTTTTGATGATGGGCGCCATATCGACCCTGCTGCTCACGCTGCTGAACTTAATCGCCCCCAGAATTCTCGCCCGGATGACCGGCATCGTACAGCGGGGCGTTACCCCCGAGGGTCTTAACGAAATTATCATCCTGGCTTTTATTCTTTTGGGGATCTTTTTACTCAGAATTCTTTTTCGTTTTTTGAGCAACTATATGTCCCACAAGGCCGCGTGGAACCTGGTAAAAGATCTGCGGATGAAAGTCTACAACCAGATCCAGGGTTTCTCCATTTCATTTTTTCATAAACGGCAAACCGGGGACTTAATGAGCCGGGTGGTCAACGACACCGCCACCTTTGAACTTCTCTACGCCCATATCATTCCCGAAAGCGTTACCAACTTTGTTACCCTGGCGGGCGTTATCGTGATTCTTATATCCATAAATTCCACCCTAGCGCTATTAACGTTCATCCCCGTGCCTTTCATCCTCGCCTCCGGCTGGGTGCTGATGAAAAAAGTCCGCCCAAGGTTCCGTGAAATGCAGGCTTCACAGGCGGGGCTTAATTCGCAGCTGCAGGATAATATTTCCGGGATGCAGGAGATTCAGGCTTTCGGACAGCAGGAGAAGGAAAGCGGCAGGGTAGGGGAAAAGGCCCACGAGTTTACCAAAGCCATGCTTTCGGCCCTGAAAATCAACGCTATCTTTCATCCTTCGGTGGAATTTCTTACTTCTCTGGGCATCGTCATTGTGGTTGGTTTCGGCGGCGTTCTCGCCTTTCAGTCCCGGCTTCAGGCGGAAGATCTGGTGGCTTTTTTTCTGTACCTGGCCTGGCTCTACGCGCCTATCACCGGCCTGGCCCAGCTTTTGGAAAATGCCCAACAATCGCTGGCCGGTGCGGAACGGGTGCTGGAAATTCTTGATCTTACCACCGAGGTGGCGGACAAACCCGGCGCCGCGGACATTCCCCCGGTAGAGGGCCATATCATTTTTGAAGATGTGAGCTTTCAATATAACGAAGGAAACACCGTGCTCGACCGGATTAGTTTTGAGGTAAAGCCCGGACAGATGATCGCCCTGGTGGGCCCCACCGGTGTCGGAAAAACAACGATCATCCATTTGGCCGCCCGTTTCTACGATCCCACATCGGGGAAAATTTTATTGGATGGTCACGATCTCCGGGACGTAACCCAGAACAGCGTCCGCAGTCAGATTTCTCTGGTGCTGCAGGATACTTTTTTGTTCAACGGTACTATAGCGGAAAATATCGCCTACGCCAAACCCTCGGCCACTACTGATGAAATTATCGCCGCCGCAAAAACCGCCGGCATTTACGATGACATTATGGAGATGCCCCGGCAGTTCGACACCGAAACCGGTGAACGGGGAGTGCGGCTTTCCGGCGGCCAAAAACAGCGTATCTCAATTGCCCGGGCGGTGCTGCGGGATTCCCCGGTGCTGATCCTGGACGAGGCCACCGCATCGGTGGATATGCAGACCGAGGCCCAGATACAGGCCGCCATCCAGCGTATGAGCGGCAAAAGAACCATCATCGCCATTGCCCACCGCCTTTCCACAATCCGCAGCGCCGACGAAATTCTTGTTTTGAAAGAAGGGAAAATTATCCAGCGGGGCCGCCACCGGGATCTGATAAACACGCCGGGTATGTACCGTGACCTCTGCGCCGGGCAGGAATCCGAAGTATAACGCTACCTCTGCACTCTGCCCGAAGCGTTCCCCCCGGCCAAAGTTTCCACTTCCTTTACACTGGTGATGTTGAAATCGTGCTCGATCGTATGTTTAAGGCAGGATGCCGCCACGGCAAAGTTGATGGCCTTCTGGTTGTCCCACTGCAAAAGCTGGCTGTAGATAAGCCCCGCGCCGAAACTGTCGCCGCCGCCCACCCGGTCAACAATATGCACCTGATAATTGGGGGCAAAGAAAGCTTCACCGTTCTCGTAAAGCATACCGGACCAGTTGTTATCGCTGGCGGAGATACTGCCCCGCAGGGTGATGGCCGTTTTTTTGAAACCGAATTTATCGCAGAGCTGTTTTGCCACGGAGATATACGCCTCACGGTTTAGCTCCCCCTTGTTGACATCGGCCCCCTCGGCATGGATACCGAACACATCGGCGGCATCTTCTTCGTTGGCGATGCATATATCCACAAAAGGCATAAGGCCGCCCATCACCTTTCCGGCCTTTTCGCTGCTCCACAGTTTTTTGCGGAAGTTAAGATCGCAGCTTACCGTCAGCCCCATTTCTCCGGCGGTTTTTACCGCGTCCATGCAGGCCGCCGCGCAGGAATCGCTCAAGGCCGGGGTGATGCCGGTAAAATGGAACCAGTCGGCGCCTTTGAAAATTTCCTTCCAGTTAAATTCTTCGGGCTTTGCCAGGGCAATGGCCGATGCCGCCCGGTCGTAGATCACCTTGCTGGCCCGCTGGCTGGCCCCTTTTTCGACAAAGTATGCCCCCAGCCGGTCGCCCCCGCGGACGACAAGGCCCGTATCCACCCCGAAGCGGCGGCATTCGTTCAGCGCCGCCTGGCCTATCTCGTGCTCCGGCACTTTGGTAACAAAGGCGGCGTTCATACCAAACTGGGCCAGGGAGGCGGCCACATTAGCTTCGCCCCCGGCGAAACTAACTTCCCATTTGTTTGCCTGAACAAAACGCAGGTAGCCTTCCGGATTGAGCCGCATCATTATTTCGCCAAAGGTAATTATCCGTTTCATGGTAGATCCCCCTTTATATTTGTACCGCTTTGACAAGTTCCGCCGCAAGGGCGCTTATCCTGCCCCATTCTCCGGCGTTGATCCAGTCCTTGTTGACGAGGTTTCCCCCTACGCCCAGGCCCAGAGCCCCGGCCCTGATAAAGTCCGCCGCGTTTTTTTCGTTTATGCCACCCACGGCGAGGAACTTGATATGGCTTAAAGGCGCCGTGATGGCCTTGAGATAACCCGGTCCCAGGTCCCCGGCGGGGAATATCTTGACAAAATCAGCCCCCGCCTCGTGCGCCGTTAGACATTCACCGGGGGTCATGGCGCCCGGCAGGGACACCAGCCCCTTTTCCCGGGTACGGCCGATCACTTTTGTATTGGTATTAGGGGAAATTATGTAGAGCGCCCCCGCGTCCAGGGCCATATCCACCTGGGCTTCCGAAATCACCGTCCCGGCCCCGGCCAGGAGCCTATCCCCGAATTTTTCCCGTACCGCGGCGATGCCCCTGACCGTGGCCCCGAAGCTTTCAGGTTTTGCCTGGTTAAAGGTGATCTCCATCATGGAGATACCCCCGGCTATCAGGGCCTCCGCCAGGGGGAGTATGGTTTTTTCCTCCATGCCCCGCACGATGGCGATGATCTTATGTTCAAGAATACATTGAATAACTTTTTCACGCATACATCAACATACCAGTGTCTTGAAGAACCGTCAAGATAATTTGCCGGGATCTGCGCCGCCAGTATTGCAGGACCCTTCATTAACATAGGCCCTTTTTTGGAGTTTTTTATGAAATTTGTTTTAAAAAGCCGTGGTGCAGCAGGTCTGGGACCTCTTCTTTGCGGGAAAGGAAAAAGAAGGCCGCGCCCTGCATTACAGCATCCTCCCCGCCCTGCAGCTTGAAGGCGTTCTGGGGATGCGTTACGCAAAACAGGTGATGATCCGCCGGGGCATTTTCAAAAACACAATCATGCGCAAAGCCTCCGCGGAACTTTCTGACGATGACATGAAAGAGATAGACCGTATCTTTGAAATTGTTTCACCCTGGATGAAGGATATAAGCTTTTAAGGGTTTTCTATAGAATGCGTTTACCGGCTGTGGTTTTTTCCTCAATCTCCCCGGATTGTCAAGAATAAGAAATAAATTATCACATGGTGATAATTTAACTTCACAAGGATTGACAGGGGGGAAATTCGGCTTAATAATAAGTTATGACTATATTCTGGAGGAAAAAATGAAAAGAAAGCATGTTTTATTGGCATCAGTGTTTATTCTGATGGTTCTTATTCTTGGCGGATGCAGCAAGAAAAGTGAAGGATCTGCCGCTGCAAAACCGGGAGAGAAAAAAACTGTGCGGGTTATGGTTTGGGGGAGTACCGAAAGTAACAATATCTATTTGGAGGAGTTTTATAAGCTCTATCCGGATTTTGCTGCAAAAGCTACGGTGGAATACCTCATTGGCGGCAGCGGAGATGATGTTGTCGCTGAAAAGATGCGTTTGGCATTGGCTTCCGGTGAAAGCATCGCCGATATCAATGCGCTGAACTATACCCAGCTTGCCGAATTTGCCCGGGCCGGGGCATTAATGGATTTGGAAGATCTGATTGGTCCGGTACGCAATGATTTACTCACCGGTTTTCGCCTCCTCTCCGAATATGAAGGCAAAGCCTATGCGGTTCCCGCCAGTATCAAGGCCAAGCTGTGGTTTTACCGCAAAGATATTTTTGATCAGGCCGGGATCGATCCTGCAAATATCAAAAATATTGATGACTTTATCGCCGCAGGAAAAAAGATCCAGACTATCAACCCCAAATATAAGATGTGGACTCTGGGGAAAAGCAACCCTCCGTATCAATATATGATGGTATTATCCGGAACTGATGCGAAATTTGCAGATGATAACGGAAAATACCAGCTAACCAGTAATCCCAACTTTGTAAAAGTCCTGGAAGCGTACAAGAAGCTTAAGGCCTCCGGAGTGGTTGCCGATGTTGATGAATGGACTCCCGACTGGGAAAAAGCCTTTGCCGATGAGGTTTTGGTTTCTTATCCGGGCGCGGCATGGCTGTCGAATATGCAGTTTTTGCCCAAATATGCCGGAGAATCCCAGAAGGGAAAATGGTATACAGCCCAATGGCCCTCGTTCATCGGAGAAGTTGGAGGAAGTGAAGCAGGGGGAGATATTTCTGTAATACCTACCTATTCTTCCGAACCTGAGCTTGCCAAAGAATATATGAGGCTTCGTCATCTGACACCCGATGGGTATTTCCTTCAGACAATAATTGGCTATCCGGCCCTGCCGATTATGAAATCATGGGCCACTGATCCCCGGGCCAATGTACCTGATCCTTACATCGCCGGTGATTATACCGCTGAAACTGTCAAGGCCATTAATACCTTTAAAATTTTCCCCTGGGATCCCGCAGCCCAGCTGGAACTTTCTATCGTAACCCCTTATTTTGATGCAGCGCTGAACGGTACAACCAGCATTGACGCCGCTTTGAGAAATGCCCAGGCGGATCTGGAAAACCAGATCGGCAATCCCTGGACAAGATAAAGAATAGTCAGCCGGTGTATCCTATGGTACACCGGTTTTTCTGTATTAAGCTTTCTTTCTATTTATCAAAGGGGGTATTTCTTTGAAGAATCGTTCAAAGTTCAGGCTAGGGGAATTTCTTGTCCCTTATTTTTTTATTACCCCCTTTATGGTTTCATTTATTGCTTTTTTTCTGGTTCCCGCTGTTTATTCCCTGGTTCTGAGTTTTTTCCAGTATAAGGGATACGGCGCTATGCGCTTTCTTGGAGTTAGAAACTATATTTCCCTTTTTACCTATAGAACATTTTGGTTTAGTTTACGAAATACCTTTTTTTATTTTATAGTACATACTATTCCGACCATGATCCTGGCTTTTACCTGGGCCTTTATGCTGCAATCAAAATTGATGAGTACCGCCCAAAGGGTATTTAAGCCGGTTCTTTTTCTTCCGCAAGTCGTTCCCATTATAGCTTCCGCGTTGATATGGCGGATTCTTTTAGCCCGGGATTTTGGCGCTGTAAATCAAATTATGGGAACTTCCATTGATTTCTTAAGGGATACTTCCATAAGAAAATGGGCGGTTGTAGTTCTTATGATTTGGAGAGCTACCGGCTGGTATATGATTATTTATCTTGCGGGGCTTACTACAATCGGGGATGAGATATACGATGCTGCCAAAATTGACGGCGCCAATGCCTTTCAGCGTATATTCCGGGTGGTTCTTCCGATGATGAAACCTATAATCCTTTTTGCCTTTATTATGAATGCCATAGGCTCTATAAAGGTGTATACCGAGCCGGATGTTCTTTTAACCATGAGTACTGCCAGTGTCCAGCCGGATGCCATGGGAGTTATGCATGTGCTGCTTATGAATCTCCGGGGAGCTAATTTTGGCATGGCCGCCGCAGTGGGGTGGATTGTTTTCATACTGGCATCTCTCATGACCTTGGGCTGGTTCAAGGTGCTTGGGAATAAGGGGGATTAATAATGCTGGCGAAAGATAAACCGCTGAAAACAATTATGACCTTTTTACTTGTCATTTGCTGTCTTTGGAGTCTGGTTCCAATTATATTGATGTTTATGAATTCTTTTAAAACCGGCAGTGAATTATCTGCGAATTCCTGGGGATGGCCCCGTAATTTTGTGGCTGATAATTATCTGCGCCTTCTTTCGTATAACGGAGGTGTTATTGCCCGGTCTTATCTCAACGGACTATTTGTTTCAATAACTTATACCGTTTTAACCATTGCCATATCATCATTGGCTGCCTATGCTTTCTCAAAATATAAGTTCCCCGGACATAATATTCTTTTTACCCTCCTCCTTGCGACCATGATGATACCCGGTGAAATTACCATTCCGCCGCTTTATATCTTTTTCAGCAAGATTAAGTGGCTTAACACCTATAAGATACAGATAATCCCCGGAATCGCCAATGTTTTCTGTATGTTCATGCTTAAGCAGTATATGGACGGCCTTCCCAATTCCCTGCTTGAATCGGCCCGCCTTGACGGGGCAGGGCATTTAACGGTGTTTTTTAGGATATTATTTCCCATCAGCGCTCCGGCTGTAGGCGCTTTAACAATTCTTTCTTTCCTGGGAAAATGGAATGACTACCTTTGGCCTATGACCATGCTGACAAAACCAAACATAATGCCGATCATGATTATATTGCCAACCCTTAATGACAAGGAAAGTCTTTGGTCAATTCCCTGGGAAATTATGATGGCAGGATGTTCGGTGGTAATTTTACCCCTTATTATTGTGTTTTTTATTTTCCAAAAGCATTTTATGTCCAGTGTTGTCATTGGGGCAGTCAAAGAATAAGAGGAGGCATATATGGCAAATACGGCAAAAATCGGAATCATAGGAGCCGGAAGCGCTCAATTTTCAGCGGGGATTGTACGGGATCTTTGTGTGTCCAAAGGGCTTGAAGGCAGTCATGTCTGCTTCATGGATGTTGATCAGGGACGGCTGGATAAGATA
>BNUV01000012.1 GCA_025997615.1 Spirochaetia bacterium | reverse complement strand
CCCCGCCGAACATCTGGAACGGATTTTTGAACGTTTTTACCGGGCCCGCAGCCGCAAGGCAGCCGGTGCGGAGCGTACCGAGGGTACCGGGCTGGGGCTTTCCATAGTCCGCCACATCGCGTTACTGCACAAAGGCAGGGCCGAAGTGGAAAGCCACGCCGGGGAAGGCTCGGTATTCAGGATGATAATTCCGCATTAGTCAATGCGCTTCAGGGCAGGCTCCCCTCCAGCCAGCGGTTGATAAGGTACCGGGACACCGAACCGCCGCCGGGCAGTTTCGGCAGTGTTTCAGGGGTGAACCATTGGGCATCTTCGATTTCAATATCGTCAACTTTAATTTCCCCCGAGGCATGGCGGGCGCAAAAACCCAGCATCAGGGAATTGGGGAAAGGCCAGGGTTGGGAGGCGATGTAACGCACATCTTTAACTTCGATACCCACTTCCTCTTTGACTTCCCGGACAACGGTGGCTTCGAGATTTTCTCCCGCCTCGTTAAAACCGGCGATAAGGCTGTACACGCCGGAAGTAAATTTTTTGTTATGTGCCAACAGCGCTTGGCCCTTATCATTAATGATGATGGTGATGATCGCCGGGGAGATGCGGGGAAATTCCAGCCGGCCGCAAGAGGGACAGAGCCGGGCCAGTTCCGCCGGGGCATCTCCGTTCCGGGCGCCGCAAGTGCCGCAGAAAACCGAATCCCGCCGCCACTGGGCGATGTGATAGGCCCGGAGGATGCGCCCTGCGGGACCGGCGCCATCTACGATTCCATCGACCAAAAGGGACAGGGCCTGCCGCATGGGGATGGCCCTCCAGCCCGAAAGGGAGACGGCGGCGGGTATATCCGCCCCGGTAATGATCCCCTGGCCTTCGACCCGGGGTATTTCAAAAATATCGGCCAGGGGAAAATCCCGGCGGATTTTTTCCAGGGAAACCACTTCATTGATTTGAGAATCAGCGGTAGAATCAGGAATCAGCAGGGAATCGCCCTGAAAAACATGGGCGCCCCCGGAGGGATCGGTACGGCACATGGAGAGATCATAGCCGGACAGCCCCCGTTTCTGTCAATATAGCATGGAGGATCATTATGAATGAAGTCGATCTGGAGGATCTTTTCAGGCAGGCCCTAGCCGCTGCCGACAGGGCCTATGCGCCTTATTCCCATTTCCGGGTGGGCGCTGCCCTTTTGGGCGATGACGGGGAAGTGTATACCGGCTGCAACGTGGAAAACCGCTCCTTCGGGCTGGCGATTTGCGCCGAACGGACCGCGGTGGTCAAGGCCGTCAGCCTGGGGCAGCGTTCTTTCAGGGCTTTAGCCATAGCCACCCCGGATTCCCAGGCCCCCGTGGGCCCCTGCGGAGCCTGCCGCCAGGTCTTAAGCGAGTTCATGCCCTCCGATGCGCCGGTTTGTTTCGGCGGCGGTCAGGCTATTCAGGTAAGGACCACCATGGGGGAACTTCTTCCCCACGACTCCCTCCACGATTTGGCGAAAAATCTCTAAAGAGCAGAGCCTTGCCTCCCGGTCAAAAATGTTTCATTATTATCCTATGGAAAGAATGGGTGCTGAATGCAGTACGGTCTTCCCGACAGAACCCTAACGGCGCTGGAAACGCTTTTTCACAAATATTCCGGGATCCGTCAGGTTATCCTCTACGGCAGCCGGGCCAAGGGAAAATTTCGGGAAGGTTCCGACATTGATCTGACCCTTAAAACTGACAACACCTTTACCTTTACTGATCTTTTGCGTATTGCAGGGGATTTTGATGATTCGGATATACCCTATTTTGTTGATGTTTCAATTTATCACCGGATTTCCAATCCCGATCTTGTAGCCCATATCGATCGGGTGGGGAAAGTGTTGTATAGCACCTAAAAAAGCACCGCCATCCACTTGGAGATTTCGCTCTTTGTTTCACCGATAAGACCCAGCGCCACTTTGGCGGTGGTTTCCGCCACGAGCCATTTTTTCTTGTCCGCCTCAAAACGGGCGCCCGGGCCTTCGAGGTCCGCAAGACCCATGGCGTGGCTGTATTCCTGGGAAACCATAATCGCCGCGGGAATATCCGCCTGTTCCAGGATGATGGCCCAGAGCAATGATCGGCTGTCGCAGTCCCCCCGGCCTTCGGTGGCGGCGGTAACGAGGTTCACAAAATCGCTGCCCTCGGGGTTCCGTTCATACTGAAAGGCCTGGACAAACTGCAAAACTTTTTCCGCAAAGTCCCTGGCGCTGCCTGCGTTATAGCGCCGTTCCAGGGTGAACGCTATATCTGCAACACGTTCAAAAGAATCACGGTAGATGATGCGGTAAAAACGGCTCCAGGCTTCCTGCCACAGGGGAGTATCGGCATAAAGACGGAGCGTTTCATATTCCCGGTCCACCAGGGCCTGGGCCGCCTCGGCATCTTCGGGAGTAATTAACGCTTCCCCGGCGGCGTTGGCCAGCTTTGTTTTTACCGTCTTGCCCCTGGGATAAGTAAATTCCGACAGAGGCCCCGGAAGCCGCCGTTCCGCCGCCGAGGGGGCAATGGAATCCAGGGCGGAAATGTGGAGGAGCTGGTTTTTTTCCGGGGGCCCGTAGGCCAGGGCTAAAAGCAGCGGCCGTTTGCCGTTTTCTGTTTTTTCCGCCATTTCCACACAGAGGCCCCAGCCCGAAAATGATGCCCCCCGGCTGCTCCCCGACCCCGAGGGTCCCGACCCTGAGGGTCCGGGAACAGGAAAATTCAGCTCCAGAAGCGACGCTTTTTTGCCCCGGTAGTCAAAAACGCTTTTGTCTCCCCGGTTCCCCAGCCTGCGTCCCACATCATCCGCCAGGGCTTCCACCGAGGCAAAAGTCCCGGCAGGGTAGGCTATAAGATCAAAATGCATCCCCGATGAGGCGGCGGTAAAGGAAAAACGGTTATTGCCATCCCCTGAGGAAAGCTGATAATCCGCCGGGAGGTCTAAATAAAAGCCCCAGGTGGGGGAATAAATCGTCTCTGCCCGCAACATCGCCGAAATAGAAAAAAGTAGGACCAGCACCAGTGCCTGGGGCACCATTGCCTGGGGGAGCAGGAAAAATCTTTTCATGGTAGTATAATCATCGGAAAAGTGATGAAAGAAATTCCGGTTTTATTTGAAAATAACGATTGTATCATTTTTAACAAACCTGCGGGACTGGCGGTGCAGGGCGGGGCGGGGATAAAAATATCGCTGGATTCGATTCTTGCGGAACGTTTTGAAGGCCGCCCTTTGCTGGTCCACCGCCTGGACCGGGATACCTCGGGGATCATCCTCGTGGCCCGCCATAAAGAAGCCGCCGCCTTTTTTTCCCGCCTTTTTTCCCGTGAAGGGGAAGGGGAGGGCGGCGGCCCCGGCGGCACCAGTGCCGGCGGTAGAAAAATCACCAAGCAGTACCTGGCCCTTTGTTCCGGTGTGCCCGCCGAGCCTGAGGGCTGCATCACCATGGATATTTCCGTTAAAGGTGAATCAAAAAAAGCCGGGACCCTCTATAAATGTCTTAAAAGTTACCCTCAAAGTGAGGATAATGAATTTTCCCTTCTGGAGATGACCCTTTTAACGGGCCGTATGCACCAAATCCGCCGACACCTCTCGCAATCGGGCCATCCGATTCTGGGGGACGACAAATACGGTGATTTTGCCCTGAATAAACGGCTCCGCAAAAGCCTCGGCTTAAAGCATCTCCACCTTCACTCATCCCGGCTCTGTATCCCCAACATTCTGGATGTCACCGCCCCCCTGCCTGAGTATTGGTTGTTCTATTGACAGACCTTCCTCTTTTTCCCATGATCCTGTTATGGATAATGTCCCTCTTGACCGGGCCTGGCTGGAAAGTCTTTCCACCGGGGAACTGTGTGTTCTGGCCGAAAGATACGGCATTGATATGCCTCCTGATCCGGAGCGAACTTTCATCATCGAGGAACTGCTGGATTTTACATCAGACCCCTGGTCTGCAGACCTTGAGTCTGCGGCAGACCAGTCAGACCTTGGTCTGCGATTTGATGATGATGACCCCGGGAATGGGGATGCGGAGCTTTCCCCCTTGGGGGAGTCGGATTCCCCGGAATCTTCTCCCCTGCCGAAACAGTACAATATCACCTTTATTGATTTTTTGATCCGGGACCCGCTCTGGGCTTTTGTGTTTTGGGAATTCAACTGCAACGATAAAATTCAGTTTGAAAAAGATCCCGGTTTCGGCGGTTATTTTTTACGGGTAACGCCCGCCGAAGGGAATGTTGGAAAAGGAGAATCATTTACGGTGACGGTGGGCTCGGATGACCATGCCTGGTATCTGGGCTTTCCTCCCTCGGGGGGCCGGTACACGGTGGCCCTCTGTGCGCTGCGGGGCGAGGAAGAAACGGTGCTGGCCCGGTCCCGGCCCTTCAGGATGCCTGGTCTGTATCAGATGCCGGATGAGACGTCAGCCAATCCTCTGATACAGCTTTCGGGGGCGGAGGATTTCCAGGTGTTCCGTCACGGGGACCGTTTATCCCGCTGTAAAACAACATGAATAAAACCCCCGTTATTTCACTGGTTCTTAATGCCCATCTCCCCTTTATCCATAATTTGGGGCAGCCCCAGGCCCCGGAGGAACAGTGGTTTTTTGAGGCGGTGTCCGAGACATACCTGCCCCTGCTGGAACTTTTTGAAAAGCTGGACGGGGATCACGTTCCTTTCAAAATGGCCCTGTCTTTTTCTCCGATACTTTGTCACCTTCTGGATGATGAGCTTCTCTGTGAACGGTATCTGGAATATGCAGATAAGCAAGTCGAATTCGGCCTTCGGGAAATCGATCGTACCGCGGGCAATTCGGCTCTTTTTTCTCTGGCACAGTATTACTACGATAGGGCGGTGGAAAAACGGCGGCTCTTTACCGAACGCTGCGGATGTAAACTTCTGTCCATCTTCGATCTGTATCAAAAAAAAGGCCGCCTGGAGCTGCTTACCACCGCGGCTACCCATGCTTTTTTGCCCTTCTACGCCGCATCGGAAGAGACCCTGCAGGCGCAGATGGAATTGGCGGTGGCCTCTTACCGGCATTGTTTCGGTAGGCTGCCCCAGGGTTTTGCCCTTCCTGAAATGGGCTGGTCGGCGGAGCTGGAGGGCATCTTCCGGGCCTTTAATTTTTCCTACACGATGATAGAGCCCCATGGCCTCCTTTCCGCCGAAACTCCCGCCCGCCGGGGGAGCTTTTATCCGGTGAAAACGCCGGGGGGTATTTTTGTTTTGGGCCGGGATTTTTATTCCACCGGGGATCTTGAGCGGATCATGGAGGATGATCTTTACCGGAACAACCGGGAGGATGCGGGCTACGAACTGGAGGCGGAGCTGGTAAAGCCCTTTCTGCTTTCCCGGGGGGGCCGCGCCGGTACGGGCTACAAATACTGGGCCTCTATCCCCGATGAAAAAGTGCCTTATAACTGCCAAAATGCGGCGGAAAGGGCGGTCACTGGTGCAAAAGAATTTCTGGATGCCCGTGTTTCCAGGCTTTATGAAGCGGGAAAGTATTTTGATGAAGCTCCGTTGAGCCTTTGCATCTTTGATGCAGACCAGTTTGGCCGTTTCTGGTACGAGGGGATATCATTTATCGAGGCGCTTTTCCGGGAAGGGGCAAAACAGCAGCATTGTCTTTTTATGAACCCCGCAGAGTACCTTTTCAAACAGGACATAACGGCGTTCCAGACTGTGATGCCGGAATTTTCTTCCCGGGGTTTTAACGGCTACGGTGAAAACTGGCTGGACGCCTCCAACGACTGGATCTATCCCCATTTGGCCCGCTCCCTCCAGCGGATGATAGAACTGGCGGAACGGTTTCCCGATGAAACGGGTTTGAAGGAACGGGCGCTGAATCAGGCCGCCCGGGAAATTCTTTTGGCCCAGTCTTCGGACTGGCCCCGGCTTTTATACAATCAGGAATCTTCAGGCTTTGCCCGGTCCCAGGCGGAGGCCAGCTTAAGAAATTTCACTACGATTTACGAAGCCCTGGGGAGCAATTACATCAGCACGGAATGGCTTACCGTTCTGGAGCGGCGGAATAATATTTTCCCCCGAATTAATTACCGGATCTTCCGCCGTAAAATTTGAACAGGCTTGCCTGACAGGCTTGGCTTGTAGCCCGCCAAATTCGGGTTGTATATGTCTTAAAAATTCAGCCGCTGCATTTCGTCTATGCGTTCCCGCAGTTCCACGGTGCGGTGGAGTATATTGAGGCTTTCACGGGCGGGATCAAACCGGGGGTCCAGGACCAAAGCTTCTTCCCAGAGCGTTCGGGCTTCGTCAAATTGTTCCAGGGCATAGGCGTCGAGGCCCGCCAGATAAAGGTCATCCACCTGGTCGGCCAGTTGCTGCCGCCCCCGGTCGCCCAGATCAAAACGCAGTCCCAGGCTGACCCTGGAAAGGGGCCGGAGTTCCGTCAAAAGGTCCAGGGTGTAGTTCAACTCCAGGGAAAGTTTTTCCATGGTGATGGCGCTGCCCACGGTGATCCGGACATTACCCGTTTTGGACTGGAGCCCCGCCCGCATGGAGAGAAATTCCGTTACCGCCGCGGAAATTCCCCCGGCCCAGTAAGGTTTTTCCGAAAGGGACAGATCCTGCAAATTCAGGGGCACGATGTAGTCGAAGGAAAAAAGAATGGGCCGTAACGGTTTCCACGAAACCCCTGCGCCGGCCGCCGTGGGCAGGGGCTCGTCCATGGAGAGCGGCCCCAGATTGCGGCACACCAGGGCGAGGGAAAAATTCCGTTCCCGGGAATTATAAAACTTTAAAAGATCAAACCGGGTCAAAAGGCCTATGTCGGCCATGGCCATGGCGGCGGACTGGGAAGCGCCGGAACCGGAAACCAACTGCCCCTGGGAATTTTCCGTGTCATCGGAATCGGTAAAATCGGGGACAAAACGGAAGGCCCCTTTAAGGTTAAGCCCTGCGGAAATGCCGGAAAAATAGTAGCCTGAAAAAAAGTTATACGACAGGTTGAGCATTGCCGCCGCTTCGGAATAGTAGCCCTTGGAAACCCGGTCGCCGAAAATATTGTACTCGGTAAAAGGCGTGTAGAGCCATTTTCCCCCGGCGGCCAGCCCCAAATCGCCCAGGCGGAAGGTAAAAACCGCCCCCTCAAGTTTTGTGTCGGCGATCCAGTTGTTGTGAAAAAAGGCCAGCTCCGATTTTTTCAGCATGGAAGAACCGGCGGGGTTGTACTCGATAAACGAGGCGTCATCGGCCACGGCGGAAAAAGATCCGGCCATGCCTTCGGCCCGGCCCCCCATGGGGATGTTCAGTACGGGAAAAGCGCTGAGGCCCGCGTTGTTGTCCGCGCCGTAAATGTCCCGGAGGTAATCGGCGATGGAGCCGTAGCCGTCAGAGTCAAAATCCGCCGCCCAAAGAGCCGTTCCCCGGGCGAAAAAAACGAGAAAAATAACCGCCGCAACGAAACGCCGTATCATCCCCCCAACTATATATCAGAAAAATCATAAATACTATATAATCAAAAGCGCGATGATGAAGCTTTACCCCCTGAAGCCGGTTTTTTTTCAATTTCTGGTGATATTCCTGCTTCTCTGCGCTTTTGCGCCCCTCGTTCCGGCGGGGGGAAGCCGGGATACCAGCCTGTCCCGGGCGGATGCCCTTATCAATAATAAACTTTACGACGAAGCTATCCAGGTTTTAACGGTTTTTGCCAAGGATAATCCCAATAAATTTGATGCAGTGCAGAAGCGTCTTCAGCGCATCGTCAAAATAAGGAATCGGTACAATACGATTGCGGATGAACTTCTGGACACCATGACCGGCAATCCGGAAAATTCCGAAAAGATTCTCGCCCTTTCCCGGCAGCTTGAAAATCTGGAATCGGTGAATAACCCCGCCTCCCGGCAGTTTCTGGACCGCACCAAAACGCTGGCCCTCTTTGCCTATAATCGGGAACGGCTGGAACAGATTCTGGCCGAAGGGCGGGACCGGATAAGCCGGGGGGATTATGCCGCTGCCTTTGCCGTGTATGCAAGCGGACTGGATATTTATCAGGAAGAATTCTTTTCGGGCGCTTACGGAACGGAGGCGGAGGATACGGTCCACAGGGGCCTCCGGGAAATCCGGGGATCTATGGCGGCTTTTTCCGCAGTCATCAATCCGGTCAACGCAAGCCTGCGGGCCTTTGAGCAGCTGGAGCGTCAGGGCCAGGCTGTCCCCGCCCGTTTTTCGGAACAGTACCGGCGGCTCGAGGCCTCGCTGGAGCAGTTGATCGCCCTCCGCAGCAGTTTGGCCTTGACGGGAGCGGCTTTTGAACAGCTCCTGACCCGGCTCCGGGAAAACGATCCCGGCCTGGGGGACCAGGTTTTTCTTTCTTTTGCCATCAGGCTCCTTGACGGCGCTCTGGGCGCGGCAGACGAAGGCATGATAGGCGTCGTTGATTCATTCTGGAAAAGCACCATGTCCCGGATCGAAGGCATCGCGGCGGATATGGCGAACCGATCCTACACCGCCGCTCTGGGGGATCTTTCGGCGGGGAATTACGGGAAAATGGAAAGCCGGCTTGCGGCGGTGACGGAATACCTCCGCATACCTCTGGATATAATTTCTCATCCGCGTCAATTTTATGAACAATCGGGCCTGGGATTTGAAACGATTTTTGGCCAATCGGTAACGGCGGGAAAAGCGGAAGGTTTTATAGTATACGAAGCCATGACCCGGTTGAAGGCCAGTTTGGCCGAGGCGGGGCGCATAGGGCTTCAGTTTGGGGAGATTTTGGGGGAAGATTTTTCTTCCCTTGATTCCTGGCGTTCCGGCGCCCTTTCCGCAGAGGCGGCGGAGGGTGAAGAAGGAAAAATCCGCCAAAACCTTGAGGGTATTTCCCGGCGAATGGGCTTGCTCACCAGCCGGATCGTCGCCGAAAGGCTGGAATTCCGTCTTTTGAAGGAACAGCGGAAAAGCTCCGGCGAACAGGATAGCATTGGTTATTTTGATGATGTTTTGTCCCGTTTGACGCCGCTGAACGATACTATTTCCACTCAATATAAAAATTCTGTCATCAGATATTACACCATCGTCAACGGTGAATTTAAAAACCTGCTGTCCCTCAGGCAGGAGGAATTTGACCGGGGAAAAACCCAAATCGAAGGTGTAGAGCGGACCTTGGATGACGGAACTTCCGCCGTGGCTTTTTATCCCTCCGAGGGTCTGGTTGTTCTGGCCCGGTTAGCCCTGAATAACAATGCGGATACCGCCGCTGCCCGGGCCCTCCAAAATCGTTATATGGAGGAAATGCCCTCCCTGCGGGAAGAACGGGAAGTTAAACAGCTCGAGGATGACGCCCGCTCTTTGGCGGAGCAGCTCAGGCTTATGCAGGCAGAGGGGGCCGCCCTATCGGCTCTGGCCCGGACAAAGATCGCCCAGGCGGAGGCTTTCCGGCTTGACGGGGACCGGCTCTATCGGGAAGCCCAGGAATCGCTTTACCGGAACGATTTTGATGCTGCCCGGGAAAAAGCGGAGCGGGCCTCGGAACGGTACAACGCCTCGGTAACGATTCAGGAGTCGGCGCCCCTCCGGCGGGATTGGGACACCCGCCTGGTGAATTTGGGGGCGGAGATCAAAAGGGAAGAAAACGAGAGCATAGTCCGGGAGGTCCGGCTTCTGGTAAATAACGCCCGGAACACCTATTTCGCCGGCAATTTTGAACAGGCGGAAGACTTTTTAGTCCGGGCAAGGAACCGCTGGCTCACGGCCAACGGGGAAGAGGACACGGAGATAAGCTATTGGCTCACGATGGTCCGGGGCGCCCTTTCCCTCCAGTCCGGCCGGGTCATCCCCGTCACGGCGCCGCTGTATGCGGAGATGAGCCAGCTCCTCTCCGATGCCCATAAAAAATTTAACGAGGGATTGCAGTTTTTCAACACCAGACAACGGAACGAAGGGTTGATCAAATTTTCCGAGGTCCGGCAAAAAACCCGGGAGGTAAAGCTCATGTTTCCGCTGAATCAGGAGGCGGGAATTTTGGAGCTGCGGATGGATCAGGTGACGGACCCGCCGGCCTTTAACGAATCTTTTGCCCAGCGCCTCCGGGAAGCCGTGGCGGGAACAGCGCCGAACCGCCGTTCGGTGGAGGCCTTTGCGGATCTGCAGAATCTGGCGGAAATAAACCCCCGGTACCCGGGGATCCGCGAGGCGGTTTTTCAGGCGGAAATCAACATGGGTAACCGTCTCCCGCCGCCGGATCCCCAGTCTCTGGACCGGGCCCGGGATCTGGTTCAGCAGGCCCAGGGCATTATTAACACCAACGCCCGTTCACAGTTTCCCATTGCCATGGAACAGTTAAGCCAGGCCCTCCGGCTGGACCCCAACAGCGCCCAGGCCATGTTTGAAAAGGATCGTCTCCAGACCCTTATCGGGGGCGAGGGCAGCATCATTCTGGACAGCGCCGATGAGCAGGAATATCAGCGGGCGGTCCGGGAACTACAGCAGAGAAATAACTTGACGGCATTGGCCATTGTTCAGCGGCTTTTGGAGAAACCAAAAAACAAAAACTCTCCCAAAATTCTGGAATTGCAGCGGAGAATAGAGTCCGCCCTATGATCACAAAGTTTTTCAAATCTTCTATCAGCATTTTTATTTTTCTGATGATTTTTCAAACCGCCGCTCTCATGGGCCTTTCGGAGTTTTTTTGGGAACAGCCCTCTCCTTTTATTTCCGAATCAGGCAATTTTCCCGTATCCGCTTTTAACGAAAATATTTCCGTCATTGCCTGGCAGGAGCCTGCGCTTTCGGGAAATACCGGGGAGATACGGATAGGGCTGGGGGTAAAGGCTCTATCACAGGACTGGCGCATAAAATCTTCTGTTGGCAGCGTCTACCCCTATGCCGGGGCCCAGCCGGCTATACTGAGCATCGCCGTGGATCAACGGGACCGTATCCTCATCGCCGCCGCCGCTTCTTCCACCGAAACGGAAATCCTTATCTCGGATAACCGGGGTGAAACCTTCCGGTCCAGCCGTTTGGGAGGCGGCTCGGAAAGCTCGGTGGCCCCCCGGATCTTTGTCCGTTCCGATGGCGGCTATCTGCTTTTTATCACCCGGGGGGCCTCCCCGGACTTTATTCCGTCGGGTTCCAGTCCGCCGGACTCCAGTCCGCGATCCCTGACCCTTTTTTATTCCCGTTCCGATGATGGTTTTACCTGGTCGGCCTTTGAGCCCTTTATTCTGAATGAAGGCCTGACGCTCAACTTCCTCCCC
Source organism: Spirochaetia bacterium (assembly GCA_025997615.1). Classification (GTDB taxonomy): domain Bacteria; phylum Spirochaetota; class Spirochaetia; order Treponematales; family Breznakiellaceae; genus BNUV01. The sequence continues at coordinate 49,424 of BNUV01000012.1, read as the reverse complement.
GTCCACGCTTCCCGGGGCGGCCTTGACTATGTGTTTTTTCAATCCTTCGTCGGCACCGGTGATACGGCCCCCACATTTCAGCTTTTTTTCAAAACCAGTACCAATGGCGGAAGAACGTGGAGCGCTGCCCGGCAGTTCACCACCTTTTCGGATTCCTTCACCACTACCGGCGCTAATCCCGCACGGTTCGACAATCAGCGGCCCCATTTATCATCCCAGGCCGAGGGCCTTTTTCTCGTGTGGGAACGCCGTCTTGGCTCCGGTTCACCCCAGGTCTACGCCGCCTTTGTGGAGGAGAACGGCTCGATCCGGGGCGCCCCGCAGCGGGTCAACAGTGCCGAATCCTATTGCAACAACCCGGTGGCCTTTTCGTATCAGGGGGAGCCCACGGTGGTCTGGTTCGATAACCGCCGGGGGGGCAGCCGTATTTTTATGGCCCAGCGTAGAGGCCCGGACTGGCAGAACCAGGACCTTTCCGGCTCCTCCGGCGATGCTTCTTTCGCCCGGCCTGTGGTGACCAGGGACGGCCTCCATATTTTTTGGGTTTCCGGCGACAGCTCCCGGGGATTCGGCCGTATTTTTGTGCTGGCGCCGGATACTTCGGTCAATTCCCCGGCGCTTCAGGCGGAAAATTTCGTCCCCGGCAGGCGGAACCGGGGGGACAGGGCCCAAATCGGCTGGAACATCCCCGCAGATTCTTCCGGGATCATGGGTTTTTCCTGGTCCTGGAGCCGGGACCAAAATGCCCTTCCGCCCAAAGAGCTTTCAAGTTACATCTCCTCGAGGCCCCAGGCGGAGGTCATTGCCGATGAAGACGGCTCCTGGTATTTTTCCCTCATCGCCCGGGATTACGCCGGGAACTGGTCAAGCCCCGTGCAGGTGGAGTATGTCCGGGATACCACCCCTCCACCGGCGGCGGCAATCGTCCCCCCCGTTCTGGACGAGGCAGGTTTCCTGGTATCCAATACCTTTACGCTGGGCTGGAATTCCCCCCCGGCATCGGATGTGGCGGGTTACACCTGGAATCTGGATTATCTGGGTTCAACAGCCCCCTTCAGGGATTTTGATGATGAAGCTTTCACCCAGGCCGCGGAAACACGGTTTTCCGGCGACTCAAACCCCGTGCCGAGGATCATGGGCTCAGGTCCTACCGCCTCGTATACCAATCAGGATGACGGGGTGTGGCGTTTTTCCGTTTTTGCCATCGATGAAGTGGGCAACATAGGCCCCCCTTCCCGGATTTTCTTCCGGACCGGCAAATATATACCCCGTACCTTCATCAGTTATGTGTATGCCCTCCAGGATGAACAGGGCATCGTGTCGATCCGCCTCATCGGCCGGGGTTTTTCCGTCGGCGGCGAGGTCAGCCGGGTCTTTTTGCGGCGGGAAGCTGATGATTCGGCTCAAAAAGACCCTGATTTGCGGGAATTCTTCACCGAAAAGCAGGATTTTGCTATCCTTTCTGATCGTGAAATCGCCGGTCTCCGGATTGAACAGTTGGAAACCGGATACTACCGCATCGGCGTCGAGCATCCGGCGAGGGGCGTTTTTATCCATCCGACAGCTATTTGGGTTGATAAAACCGGCACGGTCAAATTCGGTGATTACAGCCGGACCTGGGAATCCTTATGGTCCGCCCGGCCCCGGCGGTATGTTTTGGATCCGGCGGTTCTTGTCCTTACCGCCCTTATGATACTTTGCGCACTGGCCTTGGCGGTTTCTGTCCGGGGCATAGGCGCAGTGATTGTGGAGAGCAGGTCTATACGCCTTGAGGCGGAGGCCCTCTTAACAGGAGATTATATGCCAATAGAAAAGAAAAGACGGCAGAGGCAAATTAAACGGCATAGTATGGGGCTTCGGTTTAAGCTGGCCTCCTTTACCATCGCTCTGGTGCTTCTGGTGGTGGTCATGGTCTCCGCCCCTCTCTACCTGATGATGACCCGGACCCAAAGGGAAACCCTGCTCCGGGGCCTCTGGGACCGTTCATCGGTGCTGCTGGAAGGGCTGGCCTCCGGGGCGCGGACATACCTGCCTTCACAGAACGTTCTGGAGCTGGGGTATCTTGTCGATCAGGCGGAGGCCGTTCCCGAGGCCCACTATGTTACCATCACCGGGTTTGGCGGGGGTTCTACCATCTTCAACGACCATATCTGGGCCACCAACGACCCGGATATCCTCCTCAAGATCGATACTGCTGAATTTATCCCCGGCGTGTCCCGCCTCCGGGATGCTGTTTCTCCCCGGGGGGAAACCATCGCCATCCGTCTTAATGGGCGGGCCCGGGCTGACGTGGGCGATTTAGCAAAAAGCATCACCGCTCTGACCCAGGAAGGGATCTCCCTGGCAACGGAAACCGATGATCAGAGCAGGCTTAGGCTTCAGGATATTCAGGTCAGTGTACAATCACTGGAAATCAGGCTGAACGAGGGCCTCACCGAGATCAGCCGGGGCATAAACTCGGAACCAGCCTTCTCCCTTGGCGAACATCAGCCCGTAGGTACCTTCATATTCTTCAAGCCCGTCATGTTCCGCCAGGGCTCGGAGGACGACTACTTCCGGGGGCTTATCCGGCTGGAAGTATCCATCGAGACCATCCTGGCGGCCATCGCCGAGGGGCAAAATAACCTCCTCCGGGTGATCCTCATCGTGGCCCTGGCCGCCATGGGCATAGGCGCCGCCGGGGCTCTGGTTCTCGCCGCCTTCATCATCCGGCCCATCCATATTCTGGTGGATCATGTGGAAAAAATCCGCGACACCGAAGACAAGGCAAAACTGGAAGGGGTGGATATCGCCCTCAAGTCCCGGGACGAACTTGCCGTTTTGGGCTCGGTCCTCAACGACATGACCCACGGCCTTGTAAAAGCCGCCCAGGCCGCGGCGGATCTTTCCATCGGCAAGGAAATCCAGAAGAAATTTATCCCCCTGGAGCTGGACCGGGAAGGCAACAAGCTTTCGGCAGGGTTCAAAGACGCCAAACACGCCCGGTTTTTCGGCTATTACGAGGGCGCCAAAGGCGTTTCCGGGGATTATTTCGATTATCAGGACCTGGATGGCCGTTACTACGCCATCATCAAATGCGATGTGGCCGGAAAAGGCATCCCCGCGGCGCTGATTATGATCCAGGTCGCCACCATGTTCCTCAACTATTTTAAAGCCTGGAAACCCACGGAAAAGGGGATGCACATCGAGGAAGTGGTCTATCAGATAAATGATTTTATCGAAACTCTGGCCTTTAAGGGCCGTTTTGCCGCCTTTACCCTCTGCCTGTTCGATACCCAGACCGGCCTTTTGCGGTTCTGTAATGCCGGGGATAACCTTATTCACCTTTTTGACGCTTCCGAGAAAAAATTCAAAACCATTGCCCTGTCCGAGACCCCTGCCACCGGCGTCCTTCCCAACATCCTCGTGGAGGAAAAAGGGGGCTACAAGGTGGAGACCCTGACCCTGGACACCCGGGATATCCTCCTGCTCTACACCGACGGCATCGAAGAGGCTAAACGAAAATTCCGCGGCGCGGATTTTAAGGAGATCATCTGTACCGAGGGCCCTCAGGATACTCCCCATGGCAACCATTCGTCGGGCCAGGGCGACGAGGAAATGGGGGCCGACCGGGTGGCCGACATCATCAACGCTGTCCAGAACAGGCAGGTTTACACCCTCAATAAATACCACAACGGCGAAGGGGATGTGGAGCTGAGCTTCGATTTCAGCATCTGCCAGGGCACTGTGGAAGAAACCATCATGGCCATGGTATCGGTGGAAAAGATCTTCCGCTGTTACCGGAACCCCCAGGCCGGGGAAGAAACACGGGTTTTGGTGGACCGAAAGGTGGACGACTTCCTCAAAAAGCATTTCCTCCAATACCGGACCTACTGTTCCGACACCCGGGACTATCCCGGTAACGATGCGTACCTGTACTATACTCATCTGGACGAGGATGCCCAGTATGATGATTTGACCATATTGGGTATAATGCGAAAATAAGCGCTTTTTTATAGGGGGACAATCTATGACTTTTGGTGAAAGAATGAAAGATCTGTTGGATCAGGGCGCCCAGGCAGCGACCAGGGCAGGGGAAAAAGGCTGGGAGGCATCCAAGGACCTGGTGACCAGGGCCGGCGCCAAGGCCCAGGAACTGACCGAAATCGGTATGTTGAAGCTGGAGATCCACCAGTTGGAGTCCCAGGCCCAAAAACACATAGCCCGGCTGGGAACCGAAGCCTACGAGGCTTTTGCCGAGCGGGGCGTCAAGACCATCACCAGGGATACCCCGGCGATCAAGACAATCCTTGCGGAGATAGCCCGGATCCGCGAAGACATCGAAAAACGGGAAACAGACCTGAAAAACCGGAAAAATTAATTTTTTTTATTTTTTTTGATAAAAATTTCGCCGGAGGGCTTGACACTTTTTTTTCAAGGTGATAGATTTAGTTTACTTGTGGTTTTTACCGTTTTTTTGGTAAATTTTGAAAATTCTTTCAAAAACACATAAAACCCTCTTGACAAAGTGCAGGGGGTTGTAGTAGAGTCGAGAAACTTGCCCCTGAGAGCGGGGCGGAGAGGGGCTATAAGCATCCGGGAGGGTGTTTAGGTCCGGGGATATTTGGCAGAATAGGGAAGGGGAGAGAAGGGCAACCCTTTGGGGTTGCAAGCCGAAGGGTGTTGCGGGGAACCGGAACATTCTGAAGCGTTGGAACGGGTAAGGGGTCAGCGGAGAGGCTGACGCACTTGAAGTGATAATTCTTACCGCCTTCGGGCGGTGAGGAAACATATCATGGAGAGTTTGATCCTGGCTCAGAACGAACGCTGGCGGCGCGTCTTAAGCATGCAAGTCGAGCGGCAAGGTGCAGCAATGCACCCTAGAGCGGCGGACTGGTGAGTAACGCGTGGGTGACCTGCCTTAAGGTTGGGGATAGCCGTTAGAAATAGCGGGTAATACCGGATGTGGTTACGGTACTGAGGTACCGTAAAGAAAGGGGCTTAGGCCCCGCCTTAGGATGGGCCCGCGTTCCATTAGCTAGTTGGTAAGGTAAAGGCCTACCAAGGCGATGATGGGTAGCCGGCCTGAGAGGGTGAACGGCCACATTGGGACTGAGATACGGCCCAAACTCCTACGGGAGGCAGCAGCTAAGAATATTCCGCAATGGACGAAAGTCTGACGGAGCGACGCCGCGTGGATGAGGAAGGCCGAAAGGTTGTAAAATCCTTTTATTGCTGAAGAATAAGTGTGGGAGGGAATGCCCGCATGATGACGTTAGGCGATGAATAAGCCCCGGCTAATTACGTGCCAGCAGCCGCGGTAACACGTAAGGGGCGAGCGTTGTTCGGAATTATTGGGCGTAAAGGGCACGTAGGCGGTTTTGTAAGTCTGGCGTGAAATGGCGGAGCTTAACTCCGTCACTGCGTTGGAAACTGTGAGACTAGAGTCATGGAGGGGTAGTTGGAATTCCTGGTGTAGGGGTGAAATCTGTAGATATCAGGAAGAACACCGGTGGCGAAGGCGAACTACTAGCCGATGACTGACGCTGAGGTGCGAAAGTGCGGGGAGCAAACAGGATTAGATACCCTGGTAGTCCGCACTATAAACGATGTGCACTAGGTGTTGGGCCGAGCGGTTCAGTGCCGAAGCGAACGTGATAAGTGCACCGCCTGGGGAGTATGCCCGCAAGGGTGAAACTCAAAGGAATTGACGGGGGCCCGCACAAGCGGTGGAGCATGTGGTTTAATTCGATGATACGCGAGGAACCTTACCTGGGTTTGACATGGAGAGGAATGGTATAGAGATATGCCAGCGTAGCAATACGTCTTTTCACAGGTGCTGCATGGCTGTCGTCAGCTCGTGCCGTGAGGTGTTGGGTTAAGTCCCGCAACGAGCGCAACCCCTACTGCCAGTTACTAACAGGTGAAGCTGAGGACTCTGGCGGAACTGCCAGTGATAAACTGGAGGAAGGTGGGGATGACGTCAAGTCATCATGGCCCTTACGACCAGGGCTACACACGTGCTACAATGGGCGGTACAAAGCGGAGCGAAGCCGTGAGGCGCGAGCGAATCGCCGAAAGCCGCCCGTAGTTCGGATTGAAGTCTGAAACCCGACTTCATGAAGTTGGAATCGCTAGTAATCGCGCATCAGCATGGCGCGGTGAATACGTTCCCGGGCCTTGTACACACCGCCCGTCACACCATCCGAGTTGGAGGTACCCGAAGCCGGCAGTCTAACCGCAAGGAGGACGCTGTCGAAGGTACGTTTAGTGAGGAGGGTGAAGTCGTAACAAGGTAGCCGTACTGGAAAGTGCGGCTGGATCACCTCCTTTCACATTGAAAGGGAACCGAAACTCTAAGGAGTTTTGGCATAGGGAACTGCCGAGGTAGTTTCCCGGAACAGGTCTGAAAGGGCCTGTTCCAAACCGGGACCGGGAGGTCTCAAAAGCTTATCCGTTCTTCCTTCTCTCCTTCTTCCCTTTTTTTGGGCTAGTAGCTCAGTCGGTTAGAGCACTGCTCTGATAAGGCAGGGGTCGATAGTTCAACTCTATCCTGGCCCAAATAAAACAAAGTCGGCAGATGTCTGGCTTATATAGATCTTTGACAACGACGAGGGAAGGGAAGGACGAAGGCGTAAAAGTCTTCGTAGAAGGATAATATGGTCAAGCGAGAGAAGGGTTTAAGGTGAATGCCTTGGCGTATTAAGGCGAAGAAGGCCGCGGTAAGCTGCGAAAAGCCTGGGGGAGGAGCACACATCCATTGATCCCTGGATAGCCGAATGGGGTAACCCGGCGGTCGAGAGGCCGTCATCCGTTATTGAATACATAGGTAACGGAAGCGAAACTAGGGGAACTGAACCATCTAAGTACCCTGGGAAAAGAAAATAAGAATGATTCCGGAAGTAGCGGCGAGCGAACCCGGAGGAGCCCAAACCGTCAGCAATGACGGGGTTGAAGGGCCGTCTGCCCGCAAGGGGCGGAGTAAAAAAACTTCACTATAGCGGAAAGGTTTTGGGAAAGCCTGACAGAGAGGGTGAAATCCCCGTACGCGAAATAGCGGAGACTCCGCAGGGCGGTACCTGAGTACGGCGGGACACGAGAAATCCCGCCGGAATCCTGGTCGACCACGATCAAAGGCTAAAAACTTAATACGACCGATAGCGGAGAAGTACCGTGAGGGAAAGGCGAAAAGAACCCCGGTGAGGGGAGTGAAAGAGAACCTGAAACCATAAACCCACAACAGGTCAGAGCCGTAGTAATGCGGTGATGGCGTGCCTTTTGTAGAATGAGCCTGCGAGTTACGATAGCGAGCGAGGTTAAGGGATGGGAGTCCCGGAGCCGGAGGGAAACCGAGTGTTAATAGCGCATAAGCAAACTTGTTTGCATAGTTCGTTGTCGTAGACCCGAAGCCAAGTGATCTAGTTATGAGCAGGTTGAAGCTCAGGTAAAACTGAGTGGAGGACCGAACCCTAGTCTGTTAAAAAAGGCAGGGATGACTTGTGACTCGGAGTGAAAGGCTAAACAAACTTGGAAATAGCTGGCTCTCCCCGAAATGCCTTGAGGGACAGCCTCACGCAAATCTAAAGAAGGTAGAGCACTGGATGGACTAGGGGGCTTCACCGCCTACCAAACCCAATCAAACTCCGAATGTCTTTAGACAACGCGTGGGAGTGAGACTGCGGGCGACAAGGTTCGTAGTCGAGAGGGAAACAGCCCGGACCGTTGGCTAAGGTCCCGAATGTATGCTGAGTGTAAAATGATGTGTGATGGCGAAGACAGCCAGGAGGTTGGCTTAGAAGCAGCCATTCCTTAAAAGAGTGCGTAATAGCTCACTGGTCGAGTCATTGTGCGCAGATAATGTAACGGGGCTAAGCATACAACCGAAGCCGCGGAATCACAGCGCAAGCTGTGGTTGGTAGGGGAGCATTCCATGGACCGAAGAAGGTGATCCGGGAGGATTGCTGGAGGGGATGGAAGAGAGAATGCAGGTATAAGTACACGAAAAGAGGGGTGAGATCCCCCTCCGCCGAAAGCCTAAGGATTCCTGGGTAAAGGTCATCTGCCCAGGGTAAGTCGGCCCCTAAGACGAGGGCGAAAGCCGTAGTCGATGGGAAACGGGTTCAGATTCCCGTACCTTGTTAAGTATTGAGGGGATGACGCGTGAGGTGAAACCCGGCCGGGCGACGGTTGTCCCGGTCGAAGCGGCAAGTTGATGAGGGGTATAGGCAAATCCGTATCCCGAGATGAGCCGCGACCGCGAGTGGAGCTACGGCAAAGCGAAGCGGGCGTAATCATGGCGCCAAGAAATAATCCCTAAAATTAGGCTTAACAAGACCGTACCGTAAACCGACACAGGTAGGCGGGATGAGAAATCTCAGGCGCTCGAGAGAACTCGCGTTAAGGAACTCGGCAAAATGCGCACGTAACTTCGGGAGAAGTGCGGCCACTGGTGGTTTAGCAATAGATTATTGGTGGCGTCACAAAGCAGTCCCAGGCGACTGTTTACCAAAAACACAGGCCTCTGCGAATCAGTAATGAGACGTATAGGGGCTGACACCTGCCCGGTGCCGGAAGGTTAAGGGGAGCGGTTATCCGTAAGGAGAAGCTGTGAACTGAAGCCCCGGTAAACGGCGGCCGTAACTATAACGGTCCTAAGGTAGCGAAATTCCTTGTCGGGTAAGTTCCGACCCGCACGAAAGGTGTAACGATCTGGGAGCTGTCTCAACGCGAGACTCGGTGAAATTTATGTACCGGTAAAGAAGCCGGTTACCCGTGGTTAGACGGAAAGACCCCGTGAACCTTCACTGTAACTTATCATGGGGACTTGATGCGGCATGTGTAGGATAGGTGGGAGGCTATGAAGTATGGGCGTTAGCTTGTACGGAGCCGACGGTGAAATACCACCCTTGTCGGATTAGGTTTCTAACCGGACTCCTGAAGCGGGGTTCGGGACAGTGATAGGCGGGCAGTTTGACTGGGGCGGTCGCCTCCCAAAGAGTAACGGAGGTGCGCGAAGGTCTCCTCGCGGTGGTTGGAAATCACCGTACGAGTGTAAAGGCACAAGGAGGCTTGACTGCGAGACTGACAGGTCGAGCAGGTACGAAAGTAGGTCTTAGTGATCTGGCGGTCGCGAGTGGAAGCGCCGTCACTTAACGGATAAAAGGTACTCCGGGGATAACAGGCTGATCTTCCCCAAGAGTTCACATCGACGGGAAGGTTTGGCACCTCGATGTCGGCTCATCGCATCCTGGGGCTGAAGCAGGTCCCAAGGGTTTGGCTGTTCGCCAATTAAAGCGGTACGTGAGCTGGGTTCAGAACGTCGCGAGACAGTTCGGTCCCTATCTGCCATGGGCGTTGGATGGTTGAGAGGAGCTGTTTTTAGTACGAGAGGACCGAAATGGACGAACCTCTGGTGTACCGGTTGTCCTGCCAAGGGCACGTGCCGGGTAGCTACGTTCGGAAGGGATAACCGCTGAAGGCATCTAAGCGGGAAGCCCGCCTCAAGATTAACCATCCCTGGGGGTTTAACCCCCCTAAAGGTACCAGGAAGACTACCTGGTCGATAGGTTGGAGGTCTAAGCACGGTAACGTGTTCAGCCGACCAATACTAATCTGCCGTGAGGCTTGACCATATTATCCTTCTAGGCTGAAATCTACTGATTTTAGCCCCCTTCCCCCCTCAGCTAAACCCCTGAAGGGGTTTAGCAAGTGTGTTTGCTTTGTAAGTAAATGCCTGGTGATTATGGTGGAGGTGTTATACCCGTTCCCTTTCCGAACACGGAAGTCAAGCCCTCTCACGCCGATGATACTGCCGCTCTAAGCGGTGGGAAAGTAGGTCATCGCCAGGCTTTTTTTTATGTATGCAGGGATTTGGCGGCTATTTTTTGGTAATACCGTAAAGCCCCGCCTCGACATATCTGAATGACTGGGGCGGGAGAAACCCCGGCGTTTTCCAGGGATCAACAGGGGTGGCAAATTTTATGAATTTGTCGATTTTTATGGCAAAGGCCCTTTTTGCGTTTGCAAAATAGTCAAAGTAGGCGGCTTCAGTGGCGGCGGATTGGTCTTTGGTCGCTTCCCATATCTCCCGGGCCGATCCTTCAAGGTACCCCTGAAACATAAAATAACCGGTTATCTTCCGTTCCGGCGAGGACAAGTAAAGATAAATGCGATTGACCGGTTTTCTGAAAATTGAACGCCGGTATTCATATTTCTTATTGCCGCTCATAATGCGCCGACCCACAACGGGAATAATCGACATGAGCAAGTCGGGGGTCGTTGACATCATGATTTTATGTTATCATAAAAAGACCACTTGATATAGAATCCATTTGATAATATAATAATTATGATCAGATAGGGAGAAGATATGGCCGAACAAAGACAGTTGGTTACTTTCCAGCTCGGGGAAGAGCTTTACGGGATTAATATCATGGATGTCAAGGAAATTGTCCGGGTTCAGAAGATCCGGGCGATTCCCAATGCTCCGACCTATGTGGAGGGGATTTTTAATCTGCGCAGTGAAATTATCCCCATTATTAACCTGCACAAGCGGTTTCACCTCCGAAAAGTGCTGAATTCCGAGGATGATGAGCTTTTGTCCGGGTTTATCATCCTGGATATTGACGGGATGAAGCTGGGGGTTATTATCGACCGGGTTTCCCGGGTGGTGACTATCGAAAAAGAGGAAGTTCAGGCGCCGCCCCAGATGCTAAGCGGCATTGGGGCCGAGTATATTCAGGGGGTGGTGCGGCAGGAGCATGGTTACCTCATCATTTTGGACATTCGGGATCTCTTTAATCCCAAGGAATTGCAAAAAATCGCCGAGTTGAGGCGTTAATAAGGTATTCATGAAGATAGAAGTCTATTCTCCGACCATCAGACGGAAGGAGATGGATGCGGTTCTTACCGCCATGGTGGAGGACCGGATAGGCCCGGGGGAACAGGCCCGCCTTCTCATTCAAATCGCAAAAGAAAAACTCAGGTTTGACTATTGTCTGGCCCTTCGCAGCCCCGCTATCGCCCTTCATTTGGCCCTCAAGGCCCTGAATCTGGCGGATGGCCAGGGGGTGCTGGTTTCGGCCCTTTCGCCCCGTTATTACGCCCAGGTGATCGAGGATCTCAGGCTTAAGCCCGTGTATGGCGATGTGCTTCCCGGCATGGCGGTGATGGGCAGGGGATCCGTGGACACTGCCTTGAAGGCCCTGGCGGAAAAGGAAGGCTCCCCCGAAGTGCGGGCTATCGTGATCCATCATACTTTGGGGTTTCTTCCGGATTTAGCCCCTCTGCTGGAGCTGGGCATTCCGGTGATCGAGGACTGTTCCCAGAGCTACGGCACACCGCCGCCGGGATCTTCCGATGCCGCTCTTGAGGAAGGATCCGCTCAGACAGCTCCGGCTCCGGCGGCGGATATGCCCAGCGGGGTTTTTGTCATCCTGGGGCTGGAAGAACGGGATATGCTCACCTCAGGGGGCGGGGCCTTGCTTTACGCCATGAACCGCCGGGATGCTTCGGTGTTGCGTACCTTCGCGGAGCTGCCGCCTGAGTATTGTCTGCCGGACATGAATGCCGCTCTGACCGTTGTCCAGTTCCGGGAGGCCGCAAAAAACCTGGAAAAACGGAAAGAAACGGCCAAGGCTTATGCCCAGGCCAGCCTGCGGACAAGGCACAAGCGCTTTATCCAGAAAGATGACCGGGAATATAACAACTACGCCTTTCCGCTGATCCTCGAGACCGGGGTGAAGGACGTTATGGCCTATGCCAAAAAAAAGGACATCGCGGTGGAAAGCGCCTTTGAGGATACCCTGATCGGGCGGGGGCTGGTGCCCCAGGGAACCTGCCCGGAAAGTTATTCCCTGTCCCTGCGCACGGTGCTTTTCCCCCTGTATCCCCGGCTCAGTTCCGCGGATGCATTAAAGGTATCAAAGCTTATCCAGACCTTACCATAAAACGGGAGAAACCGGATGGCCGAATCGGGTTCCCCGGAGATTCGGGGGGCGTTGCTGTTTATTAACCTCCACAAGGATGACGCCCGGCGCATGGCCGGTCTTATCAGCAGTGTTCTGGAAAGTCGCCATATCCGCTGTAATTCCGATTTGACGCATCCCGGCGATTGTGATATTGCCTTAACGCTGGGGGGAGACGGCACGGTGCTTTACGCCGCCCGGATCGCGGCCCCCTTGAATATGCCTATTCTCCCCATCAATTTGGGAACGCTGGGTTTTATCGCCGCCGTGCCTCCGGCCCAATGGGAGGTGGTTTTTGACCGCTGGCTTGGGGGGGAGGCGGAAATTTCCGAACGGCTTATGCTGGAATTTACGGTGGAGCGGGGCGGGCAAAAAGTTTTAGAGGGCTCCTGCTTAAACGATGCGGTGATTTCCGCCTCGGGGATTGCGAAGATCATCCATCTCCATGTGGAAAGTGAATTTATCCGCCTGGGGCAGTACCGTGCCGACGGCCTTATCCTGGCAACGCCCACGGGGTCCACCGCTTATTCCGCCGCCGCCGGGGGGCCGATTCTGGACCCCGAAATGGAAGCTCTGATCATCAACCCTATCTGTCCTTTTACCCTGTCGAACCGGCCTGTGGTGCTTTCCGCCAAAGAGACGGTGATCATCGAGGTGGAGGCGGAACAGCGGAGCGGGGTACTTTTGACCGTGGACGGCCAGATGACAGAGACTCTGGAACCGGGGGACCGGGTCAGCATCAGGCAGGCCCCCTACAAGGCCCGGCTTGTAGCTTCGGGGCGGGAGGCTTTTTACCGGGCCCTCAAATCGAAGCTCAACTGGTCGGCTGCAGGGGAAAGCCATGCTTGAGGAACTTTCCGTCAGAAACTATGCCCTCATCGACAGTCTGAACCTTTCCTTTGAGGGGGGCTTTAATGTCCTCACCGGGGAGACCGGGGCGGGAAAATCCATCATCGTGGGGGCATTGGGTTTTTTGCTGGGGGCCAAGGCCGATACCGATGTGGTCCGTTCGGGCTGCGACGAAGCGGGAGTTTCCGCCGTAGTTTCCTTGAATAAGGTGAGCCGGGAAGCACTGGAATGGCTCAAAGCCCGGGACATTGAAACCGAGGATGATCGCCTCGTGATCCGGCGGAGCCTTAAAACATCGGGCCGCACGTCAATCTATCTGCAAAATATTCCCCTGACCCGATCCGATCTGGCAGAATTTACCTCGTTGATCTTTGATCTTCACGGACAGCACGCCCATGAATCTTTGTTAAAAAAAGAAAGCCACCGGAAATATCTGGATCGTTTTGCCGGCCTTGAAGATGAAACATCCCAATTCAATGCTTTTTTTCTGGAGCTTGCGGATAAAAGAAAAATCCTCGAGGCTTCTCTTAATTCGGAACGGGACCGGGACACCCGCCTGGAAGTTTTAACTTACGCCCTGGAGGAGATAGACAAGGCCGTCATAAAAAACGGTGAGAGCCGGGCCCTGGAGGCGGAGGCCCAACGGTTGGGCGATTTTGAAAAGCTTATCTCCCAGGTAAATATGGCGGCGGAATCTCTTTTTGACGATGAAGCATCGGCGCTGGTCCAGGCCCGGCGGGCGAAAAATGCCATGGATAATGCCGCTGCCATAGATGCAGATCTGGCCCCTCTTTTACAGCGGATGGAAAATCTCTACTACGAGGCGGAGGATCTTTCCGGGGAATTCCGCTCCTACCGGGACGGCCTCAGTTACGATCCCAACCGGCTTGAGGAAGTGGAGGAACGGCTGGCCCTGCTTTACCGGCTGAAAAAAAAATATGCCCGGGCACCGGGGCAGGCGCCGGTTTCTGAAAATGCCGAGGAGGTGATTCTCGCCTACCGGGAAAGTGCCGCCGCCGAGATTGAAAATTTAACCGGAGCGGGGGAGAACCGGGAAAAACTCAAGGCCGATATTTCCGCTCTGGAAAAAGAGCTGGTTTCCCGGGCGGCAAAGATAAGCGCCAAGCGGAAGGCAGAGGCGGCAAAATTGGGGGACCGGATCACGGCCATCCTTTCCCGGCTGGGGATGCCCAAGGCCCGGTTTTCCGCGGCGGTCCGTCCGAAAGGGCAGGCCGAGGGGCAGGCGGCGGCAAATGCCGGCGCGAATGCGGGCGCGAACCTGCGTTTGGGGCCCTGGGGCGCCGATGACGTGGAGTTTATGATCTCCGCCAATGCCGGGGAACCGGAGCGGGAACTGGCCCGTATTGCCTCAGGCGGGGAACTTTCCCGGGTGATGCTGGCCATTAAAACGATCCTTTCCGATTCGGATGGCGGCGGTGGAGATTCCCCGGACACCCTTGTTTTTGACGAGATTGATACGGGCATAGGCGGGGAAGTTGCTTTGGCGGTGGGCGAATACCTGGCCCAGATTGGCGGGAGGAAACAGATCTTCTGCGTGACCCATCTTGCCAGCATCGCCGTCCGGGCGGATAATCACCTTATGGTGGAAAAGCATTTAGCCGGCGGCGAAGGCCGGACGGTAACCGGTGTTACGGTTCTCTCGAAAACGGAACGTCGGCGGGAAATTGCCCGTATGCTGGCCGGCGGCGCCGATGCGGCGGCTTTGGCCCATGCCGATGAACTGCTGACAAAATACGGATCCGGCCGGGGCAAAGGCGGCTCATGATACGGGACCGGCGCAAGTACGATGAAAAAATCGAACCCTTCCAATCATCAATTAATGAAATAATTAAGCGTGAGCAGATTATTACCGCAGTCCTGAAAAAAGACAGCGTTCCCGTAACGGCGGCGCGAAAACGTTTGGGACTGGTCAACGATATGCTTAATCTTACGTCAAATTACATCCTCCAGAGCTCCATGGCCCAGACAATGCTGGGCATAAAGAATACCGATGCGTTGAACGAGGCTAGAAAATCAATTTACAAGGCGTTGAATTATCTGGAAGAAGTTATCGGCCGTCTGGTGGACGCTCCCTACTCCGATTTCGAGGAAAAGCTTGAGGCGATCCGTACCGTAAGCGCCGGACAACGCTACAATTTGATCAGAAAAATGGGCTTGGCGGTTTATCTTTTGATAGATGCCGGAGGGGAAAATTCAAAATACAAATGGGCCTTTGTGGAGCTGGAGGGCCGTTATGCGGCGGCGGTAAAAAATATCCTCGATCTGAAGGCCGTTTATGCCGCCACGGATCCCCGTTCCCCCGATTATGAACCCACGATACGTCATGTGCGGTTGATGAAAAAAATGCTGATGCAGGCTGCGGATCGTTACCGGAACCGGTATGAATTTTCTACACACCATGTTGATGATTTTAAACAGGGGATGGAATTTCTTTCGGCATTGCGGCGTATTACCATTCTGATGGGAGAACGGGACATGGCAGAGACCGTTAAAAAAAAGTTCGACGTCTGGGCCGCAAAACTGGAGAACGATCTAAAAAAACGTCCGGAGCTTTCCCCGGGGACAGGGTCCTAAGGACCCCCCTAGTTCAGCAGAGAAATAATTTCCGAATCCCTTCCCCAGCGGCGGGCAATATCGCCGGGACTTTCATTGGAAATATTTCTGGCATCCGTTTTTGCCCCCTGGTTGATAAGGCGGCGGATCAGCTCCGTGCTTCCCTGGTGGGCGGCGTAGTGCAATACCGTATTCCCCGATGTATCCCGGGCGTCGATGGTTCTCCGGGTAAACAGGGCCTCGATAGCTTCCCCTCCCCGGTTGATGGCAATATCGGTGGGGCACTTTCCATCACCGGCTTTGAAAAACAGATCCGAACCTTTTTCCGAAAGAAGACTCGCCAGAACCCAGTCGTTCCGGTTGATGGCCAGCCGCAGGGGGGTAAAACCTTCGGCATCAATATTGGAGAGCCGGGCCCCCAGGTCCAGAATAAGCTGGATCATATTGTGGGAAGCGCCTTCGGTTATGGCGATATGAAGGGGCGATGCTCCCTTATCATCGGGACTATTAACACCGCCTCCGCTCAAAAGCAGGGAAACGAGCCGCGCGGAAGTTTCGGGCTCGGAACGGGCCAGGGCGAGCTGGAAGGGAGTTTTCCCCTGGGCGTTTTTCAGGTGGATCGATGCCCCCTTTCCCAGCAGCAGGCGGATGATCACATCCTGTTCGGTGGAAACGGCGATATGCAGCGGCGTATCGCCCCGAAGATTACTGGTCAGCGGGTCTGCATGGTAGGTGTTGATCAACCGATCAACAGCCTGGGAAGACCGGTTCCGCACCGCTTCCATGAGGGGGCTGTTTCCTTCGTTATCGCGAATTTCAATATCCGCCTTGTATTTTATCAATATCGTTTCAATATCAGCATGGCCCTGTTGTACCGCATCATGGAAGGGTGCGCGGCCGCTCTGGTTTCGGCGGTTGGGATCAAGCCCCGCGATAAGCAAAGTCTCCGCAGCGTTTTTTGCATTCCACCGCACCGCCGCATGAAGGGCCGTATTTCCCTGTTTGTCCCGGGTTCCCGCTAAAGCTCCCACATTGATGAGACTCCGGATGGTAGAAGGCGAATCAACCTTGGCCGCCGTAAAGACAGGCGTTTCCCCGGTGGCGTTGGCCGTTTCGGGGTTGAATCCGCTGTCCACCAGCCAGCGGATCTGGGAATCAAGCTTCCACTGGGCGGCATAATGGAGAACGGAATTTCCCAGGCTGTCCCGGGCCTTTAAGGTGGCCGCATTTATCATCCAGGAACGGGGATTGCTGTTGGCGGGGAAACTCAGAAAGAGCGGGCTTTCCCCCCGGGCATTGGTACCGAAAATATCGGCGCCCCGGGCCGTAAGGACCTCCCCCGCCTCTTTTTCATTTTGCCGGACCGCCAGATGGAGGCTGGTGTCGCCTTCTTTATTACGGGCATTAATCGAGGCTTTTTTATCCAGAATAAGATTGATGGTATCAGCGCCGGCATGGTTCCTTACGGCGATGTGGAGGGGCGTATTTCCTCCGCTGTCACTCAACGCCGCCGTCCCTTCAGTGATAAGAACGTTCAGCATATCGGTATTTTCATTCAGGACTTTTACCAGCGGAGTAATGCCCTTATTATCCGCAGCAAAAATATCGGCCCGTCTTTCCAGCAGGGCAGGAATCAATGCGGCGCGGTTTTCCTCCACCGCAAGATACAGGGGCGTTTCGCCGTCAATATTACGGACAGACACATCGGCTCCGCCGCCAATGAGAGCCTGGACTATAGCCGCCGGCCTGTTCAGCCTTACGGCGATGTGCAGGGCTGTTTCGCCGTGTTCATCCCGAATATTGGGGTTGGCCCCTTTGGAGAGAAATAGCTGCAGAATTTCCCTTTGGGATTCCGGCGGAGCCGCCAGGTGAAGGGCAGTGTTACCCTTTGCGTCCTGGGCATTAATATCGGCGCCGGCTTCAAGAAGCAAATCGGCCACTGAAACATGACCGGATCGGATCGCTTCAAGGAGGGGGGGGGGTTCCGGCGACGTCCAATGTATTGATATCCGCCTTGCGTTCCAAAAGAAATTCAACGTAGCCGGAGTACCCTTCCCGGGCGCAATAATGGAGAATCGTACTGCCATCGGCAAAACGGAAATTGTAATCCGCCTTTAACACAGCCTGGCTGAACACATGGTAAAAGGGGCTTTCGATTTTGGCACCCCGCAGGATCAGGTCCTCGGCGATTTCGGCATGATCCGAAGAATCGGTTTCTTCCAGGGCAATATCCAGGCCGGTTTTATCTTCGTTATCTTTTGCCGACAGGACTGTGTCATTGACCGCCAGAATTTTTTTCACGGCGCTGATATTTCCTTCCTGTACCGCCAGGTGGAAAATAGTCCGGCCGTTCTCATCAACAGATTTTACGGATCCGGGGGTCAGGATGGCATCCAGCACCTCCTGGCCGGATTTGTCATCAGTGAGGGCAAAGAGGGCAGGGCTGCTCCCCCGGGACAGGTGGTGGTGAATGTCGGCGCCCTCCTTCGACAGTATCTTGGCGGTGGAAATATCGTTCCTTTCGACGGCCACCGTCAGGGCGCTGCGGCCCTGTTTATCCAGGGCATTAACATCAGCCCCCAGAGCGATGAGGAATGCCACTAACGCATCATCTTCGGATTCCGCCGCTGCGATAAGGGTGGTCCTCCCCCGGTCGTCCCTATCATTGATGGTTGCTTTTCCCCAGAAAAGCTCCTGGGCTTTTGCGCCTTGCTTCTGATTGATTAGGGCAAATACATCATCCTCGGGCGGCGGACTACTCTTGCAGCTTGCCAGAATCAGAAAGAGAACCGCAATTCCGCCCCAAAAGGCAGCTTTGGAGAAATTTTTAGCTTTCATAGTATTATATTATCGACAGGAAATTGTACCAATACAAGGGGAAAGGTCTTCAGGGCCTCTGTATTTACTTTTTTACCACAGGCTCTTGCCTTTTCACTGCCCCCCGTGGTATAGTACTTCCCAGGAGGAGCCATGAAAATCAGTAAAAAGACTTACGGTATTCTTGCCTCGGGTAAAAAGGTGTATCTCTATACCCTTAAAGCCGGGGACTTGACCCTTTCCCTTTCCACGTTGGGGGCCGCCTGGCAATCCCTCATGGTTCCTTCCAAAACGAGCCCCCGGGATGATGTGCTTTTGGGCTATTCCTCCCTGGATGCCTGGACCCGTAACAAACCCTTTTTTGGGGTTACCCCCGGGCGTTTCGCCAACCGTATAGGCGGCGCTTCTTTTGCCCTGGACGGTAAAACCTATTCCCTCTACAAAGGCGATGGGCAGCATTCCCTCCACGGCGGCCGGCGGGGTTTTGACAAATACCTCTGGAAGGCCGAGGCCTACGAAGACCGGGACGGCGTTTTTGTCCGGTTTGAGTTGGAAAGTCCCGATGGCGACGAAGGGTATCCGGGGAAACTCAAGGCGGTGGTGTGTTACGGCCTCACCAATGCCAACGAGGTGGCGGTGGACTACAGCGCCAAGGTGGAAAGCCGGTGTCCGGTCAACCTGACAAACCATTCCTATTTTAACCTGGCCGGGGAAGGGAAGGGGAACATCCTCTCCCACGATATAATTATTTACGCTTCTTCGCTGGTGGAGGTGGATCAGAGCCTCATCCCCACGGGAAATCTGGTTCCGGTCAAAAAAACACCCTTCGATTTTCTTACCCGCAAGCCCATAGGCCGGGATATTGGGGCCGCCGGGGGCTATGATCACTGTTTTGCCCTGGACGGCGAGGCGGGGAAACTCAGGCCCTGTGCAGAGGTCTACGAGGACGGCTCAGGCCGGACCATGCGGGTCTTTACCACCCAGCCGGGGGTCCAGTTCTACACCGGCAATTTCCTGGACGGCGTTCCGGGGAAAATGGGGTCGTTTTACAACAAACACGACGGATTCTGCCTGGAAACCCAGCATTTCCCCGATTCACCCAACCGGCCGGAGTTTCCCTCCGCCATTTTCGGTCCCGGCAAGGATTATCACGAAAAATCCCTTTTTGCCTTCGATTGGTAAAATAATCAAAAACCCGGATAAATAGCTTGAAAAGATATTTCGAAAGGTTTATGCTGAGAAGAGAAATTCTGTGGGACTCTAAGTTTAAAAGAGGAGATTATGGACATCCAACTTCAGGAACTTATTGATAAAATTAAAAGAGATGGGATTGAATCCGCCTCGGAAGAAGCGGCCCGGGTCAAGATCCAGGCCGATACCGAGGCCCGGCGTATTGTTGAGGCCGCCAAAAAAGAGGCGGACGAGATCATCGCCCGGGGTAAAGCGGATGCCGAACGGTCCGAAAGGGCGGGGGCGGCCGCATTGGAACAGGCTTCCCGAAACCTGGTGCTGGCCTTTAAGGGTGAAATTCAGACCCTGCTGGACAAACTCGTTGCCCAGGAGACTTCCGCCGCCCTTGGCGAGGATGTGCTCAAAGCCGCTCTCCCGGAAATTCTTAAATCCTGGGTCTCAAAAGGCGGCGATTCCGGGAACCAGGGGTCCCTGGACCTTCTTCTTCCCGAGGCTGAATTGGGCAAACTCCAGTCCTGGTTTACCGGTAAATTGACGGCGGAAATCAAAAAAGGCGTGGAGCTTAAGGCGGATCGTAACCTGGGGGCCGGTTTCCGGATCGCCAATCGGGACGGTTCGGCTTATTACGACTTTTCCGCCGAATCAGTGGCGGAATTGCTCTCAGCATACCTTAATCCCCGCTTAGGGGATATCCTCAAGAAATCCGCAAAAGGAATATAAAGAAGTGGGATCTTACTATTATCTGGCATCCCAGCTTCCCTCTCTCATCTATGGTCAGGAAGCTCCCATGTCGGCGGCGGCTTTTCGGGACCTTGCCCGGCCTTTGCTTGACGCCGGGGATGCGGTCCTGTTGGATCTTTGCGATCTGGACCCCCAGCCCTTCAAGGCCGGTGACGAAGGCCCCTCTTATGCCGATAACGCCGTTGCCGCAGGCTCCGATTTTATCGACCGGTGGCGGGAATGGGAACGGGCTCTCCGGCTGAATCTGGCCCGGGTCCGATCCGTCAAGAGTAAAAGAGAAGGAGCCGCCCCGGTGGAGCCTCCTATTTTCCCCGCCGATGCGGTGGCCGCGGCGGTAAAGGCCGCGGCGGCGGAATCGCCCCTGGAAGCGGAGCTGATCCTGGATAAAGCCCGGTGGGACGCGATTGAGGTTTTACAGGGAATCAATTACTTTGATCGCAATACTATTTATGCCTATCTGCTCAAACTGCTCCTTTTGGAACGGGGCGCGGCATTTGAGGTTGAAACCGGATTTGCGGAATATAAATCACTCTACGCAGCCATCCTGGAGCGCGTACAGACCCCCATGGGAGAAGCGAAATGATCGGAACAAAAGGCACGGTGGTCGCCGTCAACGGCAATATGGTGAGCGTCCGTTTTAACGGCGCCGTTTCGATGAACGAGGTCGGTTATGTCAAAGTGGCCGACAAACAGCTTAAGAGCGAAGTCATCCGGATCCGGGGTGAAGTTGCCCAGCTCCAGGTTTTCGAAATTACCAAGGGCATAACCGTCGGCGACACGGTGGAATACACCGGGGATATGCTTTCGGTGGAAGTAGGGCCGGGCCTTTTGGGCCAGGTCTACGACGGTCTCCAGAACCCGTTGCCCAAACTGGTAGAAGTGGCGGGTAATTTCCTGGAACGGGGCGTTTATCTGGACCCGCTTGATAAAAATAGCGCCTGGGAATTTACCCCGGTGGCAAAAGTGGGGGACAAGGTTGAACGGGCCGATACCCTGGGAACCGTGCCGGAAGGGGCCTTTACCCACCGGATCATGGTGCCCTTCGGTCTCTATGGCTCCTACACCGTGGCCTCTATCAAGGACGCCGGTTCCTACAAACTCAGCGACACTATCGCCGAACTGAAGGATGAAAAGGGCAAAACTGTCCCGGTAACGCTTTCTTTCCGCTGGCCCGTAAAAAGGGCGGTGGATTGCTACGAGGAGCGGCTCAAGCCCGTGGACCCCATGGTTACCCGGGTGCGCCTGATCGACACCTTTTTCCCCGTGGCCCGGGGCGGTACCTACTGTATCCCCGGACCTTTCGGCGCCGGAAAAACCGTGCTTCAGCAGATAACCAGCCGTTTTGCCGATGTGGATATCGTCATTGTGGCGGCCTGTGGGGAGCGGGCCGGTGAGGTCGTTGAAACCCTGAAAGAATTCCCCGAATTAAAGGATGAAAAGACCGGCCGTTCTTTGATGGAACGGACGATTATCATCTGTAATACCTCGTCCATGCCCGTGGCGGCCCGGGAAGCTTCGGTGTACACCGCCGTAACCCTGGCGGAATACTACCGGCAGATGGGCCTCCACGTCCTTCTTCTGGCAGATTCTACCAGCCGTTGGGCCCAGGCCATGCGGGAAATGTCCGGCCGTCTGGAGGAGATCCCCGGCGAAGAAGCTTTCCCCGCATACCTCGAATCCACCATCGCCAGTTTCTACGAAAGGGCCGGTATCGTGCGGCTTAAGGACGGCAGCTTCGGCTCCGTTACCATAGGCGGTACGGTAAGCCCGGCCGGCGGTAACTTCGAGGAGCCCGTCACCCAGGCGACACTTAAGGTAGTCGGCGCCTTCCACGGTCTTTCCCGGGAACGGTCCGATGCCCGTAAATTCCCCGCCATCCATCCGCTGGATTCCTGGTCCAAGTACAAGGGCATCATCGCCGGGGAAAAGGTGGCTTACGCCCATGGTTTTATGCGGCGGGGCAGCGAAGTCGAGCAGATGATGAAGGTTGTCGGTGAGGAAGGCACCAGTATCGAAGACTATGTGATCTACCTTAAAGGTGATCTTATCGACTCGGTTTATTTCCAGCAGAACTCCTTTGATGCGGTTGATGCGGCGGTTAAGCCGGAACGGCAGAAACATATTTTCGATATACTTTTACGCATACTGGCGTCCCGGTTCAGTTTCCCCGACAAAAACGAAGCCCGGACCTGGTTTAACCGGCTCAGGCAGAAATTCCTGGATTACAATGGTTCCGAGTGGGAAAGCGACCGGTTCAACACTTTGCAGAAGGAAATTGATGAGGCTGTGACTGAAAAGTCGCAGGGTCTTGATAGAGCGGCGGAAAAAGTGCTTCAAAACTGATGTTTTGAGGCAATGGAGTTTCTTGGGGAAACTCCACCTTAGATTAAGGAGCAGGTTGGAGCCATGAATAAAGTTTATAGCAAGATCGAATCTATCACCGGAAGCGTTATTACCGTCCGGGCGGAAGGGATCCGTTATGGGGACCTTGCCGAGGTGGACACCGTATTCGGCACCTCTCTGGCGGAAGTGAACCGGCTCCAGAATGACCTCGTTTCTCTCCAGGTATTTGCCGGGGGCCGGGGTATTTCCACCGGCGACACCGTGCGTTTCCTGGGCCATCCCATGCAGGTGCCGTTTTCGGACAACCTCATGGGCCGGGTCTTTTCTGGTTCAGGTAAACCCCGGGACAACGGTCCCGCGCTTCACGACAACCTGATCCCCATAGGCGGCCCTTCGGTCAACCCCGCCCAGCGTATCATCCCCCGGAACATGATCCGTACCGGTATCCCCATGATCGACCTTTTCAACACCCTGGTGGTTTCCCAGAAACTGCCGATTTTCTCGGTTTCCGGGGAGCCCTACAACGAGCTTCTCGCCCGGATCGCCATGCAGGCCGAGGTTGATGTCATCGTCCTTGGGGGCATGGGTTTAAAGTACGACGACTACCTTAACTTTAAGGAAACGCTGGAAGAAGGGGGCGCCTTAAGCCGCACGGTTATGTTTATGCACACCGCATCGGACCCCACGGTGGAGTGCCTCATGATCCCCGATATGTCCCTGGCCGTGGCCGAGCAGTTTGCCCTCCAGGGTAAGGACGTGCTGGTCCTCCTCACCGATATGACCAACTTTGCCGATGCCATGAAGGAAATTTCCATTATACAGGAACAGGTTCCTTCAAACCGTGGTTACCCCGGCGATCTCTACAGCCAGTTGGCCAGCCGTTATGAAAAAGCCGTCGATTTCGAGGGCGCCGGTTCCATCACCATTTTAGGGGTGACAACCATGCCCGGCGACGACGTTACCCACCCGGTGCCGGATAACACGGGTTACATCACCGAGGGTCAGTATTATCTTAAAAACGGCCGCATCGAACCTTTCGGTTCCCTTTCGCGGCTTAAGCAGCAGGTCAACGGCAAAACCCGGGCGGATCACCGGGCCCTGATGGACGGCATGATCAAGCTTTATTCCGCCTACCGGGATACCCTGGAAAAAAAGGCCATGGGTTTTATCATGACTGCCTGGGACGAAAAACTTCTTAAATACGGCGAAGCTTTTGAAAAACAGATGATGGACCTTTCGGTCAATATTCCTCTGGAAAAGGCGCTCGATCTGGGCTGGGAAATTCTGGCCTCTTGTTTTGAGCCCGAAGAAACGGGGCTGCGGAGCGAGCTAATCACCAAATTCTGGCCCAAAAAGGATTAGTGGTAATGGCTAAGGTAAGGCTGACCAAGAACGAGCTTAAGAAACAAAAAGATTCTCTTAAGATGTATCAGCGGTATCTGCCGACCCTGATGCTTAAAAAGCAGCAGCTTCAGGGTGAAATTCGTCTCACCGAGATACGGATCAAGGAATTGCGGGCCGAAAAAGATAATCTGGACGAAATGTTTAAATCCTGGGTTTCCGTTTTTGGTGAAAGGGGGATTTTTACCCCGGACATTCTCAAGATTCTCCGCATAAAAACCGCTCAGGGAAATATCGCCGGTGTGTCTATTCCTCTTTTCGAGGGCGCCGAATTTGAAGCCGCTCCCTACGATTTAGCCCGGACCCCTCTATGGCTGGACATCGCGGTGGAAAAGATGAAACAGGTTATCCTCCTGGACCTTGAGGCCCAGATCGTTGAGGAACAGCGGAAACGGCTGGACCACGAACTGCGGGTTACTACCCAGCGGGTTAATCTCTTTGAAAAAATCAAGATCCCTGAAACACGGGGAAGCATAAAAAAGATTCAGGTTTATCTGGGAGATCAGCAGACCTCCGCGGTGGTGCGGGGCAAAATCGCCAAAAGCGGTTTGGAGAAGGCGGCGAAATAAATGATTGTACCCATGAAAAAAATATCGCTGGTGGTTCGGGACCGGAACCAGGTGGAGGCTCTTTCCAAACTGCGGGAAATCGGGGTGGTGCACCTTGAAAAAAAGAATGTCGCCTCCGATGCCCTAAATAAAGCTATTGAACGTAAAGCCCTGGGTGAATCCGCCCTGGCCCTGATACAGCCCTACAAGACACCCAAAAAGAAGAAGCCCCGTCCGACGGCGGAGGTTCCCGGCTCAGTCCGTGACCGGCGGAAGCCCGCGGGTGCCCGGCGCGGACGGCGTGCCGAAGACTTTGCCAACGAGGAATTGGAATTCTATTCACTGGATGCGGTAAACGCGCCGGTTAGGCCGGAGCTTATCGATCTGATGGTGAACATGGGCAAAGGCCGGAAGGCTATACAGGACCGGTTGATCTTCCTGGCCCGGGAACGGACCCGCATTGAGGCCTGGGGTGAATTTAACCCTGCGGCGATTCAGGATCTGGCCGGGAGCGGCGTTTCACTTTTTCCCTATGAATTAACCCCCGAGGCTTTTACGGCTATTCCGCCGGACACCCGGTACATCCGTATGGGCAAAAGCAAGGCCGCCGTGTATCTCGTGGTTCTCGATAAAGAAATCCCCGGTATCGCTTCTTTCCCGCTGCCTGAAAAATCCCTTGGGGAGATCAATCAGGAAGAGGCGGAGCAGAAGGTTAAACTGGCGGAAGCTGAAGCAAGGATAAAGAGCTTTGCCGACCGCCGTCCGGTTTTGCAGAGGGAAATGGTGGAGATTCAAGCCAAAATTGAATTTGAAACCGCCCGGGCGGCTCTCGAAAAAGTGGAGGATATTCCCCCCGAATTGAGTTTTTCCTATTTAAGCGGCTTTGCTCCGGCGGAAAATGTGCCTCAGCTAAAACAGGCCGCCGCGGAAAATGGCTGGGCTCTGATTGCCGATGATCCCGGCCTTGAGGAAGAAGTGCCTACCAAGCTGAAAAACAACAAACTGGTAAGCCTCCTCTACCCGCTGACGGATTTTCTTGAAGTGGTACCGGGCTATCGGGAAACCGATATTACGGGCTGGTTCCTTTTGTTCTTCTGCCTCTTCTTCGGCATGATCTTTGGCGATGCCGGTTACGGCTGTATTCTTTTCCTCATTGCATTTATTGGGATATGCAAAACGGCAAAAACCGGAGTCCCGGCTTTCTTCAAGATGCTCGCTTTGTTAAGTATTACCAATACCCTTTGGGGGGTGTTTACCTGCAGTTGGTTTGGAGTCGATGCCGATAAACTGCCGCAGTTCCTGAAAGACCTTTCGCTTTCGGTTATTTCTACGGCAAAAGGCGCTTCGCAGGCGGAGGTAGACAGAAATCTTCAGGTATTTTGTTTTTCAATCGCCCTGGTACAGCTTACCATCGCCCGTATCATGGGGATGGCGAGGACGCTGAGGGAAAAAACCCTCAAATTTTTTGCCGAGTTTGGTACCCTTGCCATGCTTTGGGGGATGTATCGTGTGGTCCTTTTCCTCGTGGTTGGTTTGACGGAGAATTTTATTCTCCCCGGCACAATAAACGAGATGCAGATTGCGATTTATCTTCTGGCGGGAGGTTTCGGCCTTTCCTTCATTTTTGCCAGTTACGAGGGGAGTATCATCCAGTCGGTGCTGTCAAGTTTTAAGAACATCATTTCGGTGGTGCTGGGGATTACCAACGTATTTTCTGATATTATGTCATACATCAGGCTCTGGGCCGTTGGACTTGCCGGCGCTTCCATTGCCATTACGGTGAATAGCATGGCGGGCGGTATGCTGGGGAGTTTCCTGGTATTTCTGGGCCTTATACTGTTGGTGTTCGGCCACGGGCTGAATATCATACTTAACGTGTTGTCGGTGATAGTTCACGGTGTCAGGCTCAATACGCTGGAGTTTTCCGGGCATGTTGGATTAACGTGGTCAGGTTTTGCATATAAGCCGTTTGCGGAAACGGCTAAAAAATAATTCGCAAAAACAGAGGAGCGGAATATGTTGAATTTAGGATTATTGGGCGCCGGGTTGGTAATGGGAATTGCGGCCCTGGGTTCGGGTTTGGGAATTGGTTATGCCGGACAGGCAACCATCGGGGCATGGAAGAAGTGCTATGTGGCCAATAAACCGGCGTCAATGATGCTGCTGGCCTTTGCGGGGGCGCCGCTTACCCAGACATTCTACGGTTTCATTTTGATGCAGCAGTTAAAAGCTGCGGCTTTGGATCCGGCAAATGCCGCCAATGGCTGGCTCTACGTTGGCTTTGGCCTCGCTTCCGGTTTTGCCATGGCTTTCTCGGCGGTTGCCCAGGGAAAAGCGGGGGCCGCTGCCGCCGATGCCCAGGGGGAAACCGGCAAGGGTTTTGCCCAGTACATCGCCGTGGTTGGTATTTGCGAAACCGTAGCTCTTTTCGCCATGGTTCTCTCCATGACCAGCCTGTAAGACCGTTCTTATTTTTCCGGTATCACAGAGGGGCGCTTAATGATTGTACCCATGAAAAAAGTGTCCCTTGTGGTGATGGAAAAAGCCAGGCAGGCTTCTTTGGAAATGCTCCGGGAAGTCGGTGTGGTGCATCTGGAAAAGAAGAAAGTTGTCTCCGATTCTTTAAGCAAACTTTTGGAGAGGCGTTCCGAGCTGGGCAGGGCCCTGGGCCTTCTGCGCCGGTATATCGTAAAAGGCGCTGTTGATGTTCCGGCCCCGGCGGATGGTGACTTAGCCGCGGTGATTTTGGATCTGGGCCTTGAAAAAAAGGGCCATCTGGACCGGCTTATTCATCTGAACAAAGAAATGCGGCGTTTAGAACCCTGGGGGGATTTTGATCCCCGCGCTTTTTCCGATTTTGCCGAACAGGGGCTGACGCTTCATCCCTACGAAATCCCCTGGAAAATTTACGATGCCCTGGGCGATGAGGTAAAACTTATTGTTCTTTCCCGGGACAAACGGGTGGTTCGGGTTTTGTCTGTTGGAGGGGAAATCCCCGGTGCGCCGTTTTTCAGCCTTCCCGAAGAATCTTTATCACAAATGAGAAATCGCCTGGCGGAAATTCAGAAACGCCTTGAGGATATCGAAAAAGAATTTGCCCGTTTGGCCCTGCAAAGGGGTGTCATCGAAACGGAAATAAAACAGTTAAAAGAGCAGATCGAATTTGAAACTGCCCGGGCGGGAATGGGAATTCTGGAAGAAGTCCCCGCCGAATCCACCGTTTCGTGGATCACCGGTTTTGTTCCCGCCGACAGTCTTGGCGTTCTTAAACGGGCGGCGGCGGAAAACGGCTGGGCCTTGGCCTCTGAAGATCCCGCCCCTGGCGAGCGGCCTCCGACTCTCGTGCGGAACAACGCCTTTGTCCGGATCGTCCAGCCGCTGTTTTCCTTTTTGGGGACCGTGCCGGGCTACCGTGAAACCGACATCAGTTGTTCCTATCTGGTTTTTTTCTGTCTTTTTTTCGCCATGATCTTCGGGGATGCCGCCTACGGCTCTCTGCTCTTTATCATTTCGCTGGCGGCGGGTTTGGCTTTCAAAAAGAAAAGCGGCGGTAAAAAACCGGGCAAGTTCCCCGATGCGGCAAAACTTTTCCTTTTGCTTTCCTGCTGTACGATAGTGTGGGGCAGCATCACCGGATCGTGGTTTGCCCTGCCGGTGGAAAAGCTTCCGGTTTTTTTACAGAGTCTTATCGTTCAGCCCTTTAACAATTCGGGGCCGCTGGAAGCTTTCCCCCTGTTTCTGCAAAAATTATTTAAGCTCCCCGCCGATGTGCCGCAGGATGATCTTAAGACCCGATGGAATATACAGTTCCTCTGTTTCACCGTGGGGGCGGTACAGCTTGTCTGGGGCCGGAGCAAGAACATCAAAAAACTTTTGCCCTCTTTAACGGCCCTGGCCCAAGCGGGCTGGCTTGTTATGATGATAGGCCTCTATTTTCTGGTGCTTTTCATGCTCCTTAAAGTGGAGCTTCCCGGATTCGCGGTTTATTTGATAGGCGGCGGCCTGGGGCTTTATTTTATTTTTGCCGAACAGAACGGCGGGAATTTTTTCAAAAATATCGGGAAAAGTTTTACGAATTTTCTTTCGATTTTTCTCAACGCCGTGGGCAGCTTTGCGGACATCATCAGTTATATACGGCTTTTCGCCGTGGGCCTGGCGGGAAGCATCATCGCCCAGAGTTTTAACTCCATGGCGGCCATAGACGGCAGTGCCGAAAGTACGGCGCTGGCTTTTGCCCTCAGGACCCTTGCCGCGGTGCTTATCCTTCTTTTTGGCCACAGCCTCAATTTTGTGATGAACGCTCTCTCTGTAGTGGTCCACGGGGTGCGTCTTAATCTTTTGGAATATGCCGGAAACCATCTGGGAATGGAATGGTCCGGTTATGCGTATAATCCTTTTGCCAAGCCTGAGCAGGCAGAGCAGAAGAAAAGCTAAGGAGTTTTTATGGATGCGGGATTAGTTGGTGAAATTGGAATTGGCGCCTGTCTTGGGCTTGCCGCCCTTGGGTCGGCGGCGGGGGCCGGTGTGGCGGGAATGGCCGCCATCGGAGCCTGGAAAAAATGTTTTATTCAAAACAAACCGGTGCCTTTTATTTTGGTGGCCTTTGCGGGGGCGCCTTTAACCCAGACCATTTACGGGTTCATCCTGATGAATGTGCTTAAGGACAGCACCCGGCTCAATGCGTTTCAGCTTTTGGGCGTGGGTCTTTTCGCAGGTATTGCCATCGGCGCTTCCGCCCTGGCCCAGGGGAGCTGTTCCGCCTCGGCCTCCGACGCGTATGCGGAAACAGAACAGGGCTTTGGTAACTATATGCTGATCATCGGCCTCTGCGAAACCGTAGCCCTTTTCGTGATGGTTTTTTCCATGCTGATTGCGTAAGCATTCGCATGAGTGGGGTGATCGGTGCGGCGGATGTCCGAATTGCAAAAACCGTAACCATAGGCGGCTTTGACCATGTTGAGGCCGTTACCATAGGAGGCGGCTTTCCCGTGGTCATACAGACCATGTGGAAGGAGCGCCTTTCTTTTTCCGATCTTGCGGATAGCGCGGGGGAGGCGGTAGCTGCCCGGATAAACCGCCTGAAAGCGATGGGCTGCGGCCTGCTCCGCTTTGCCGTTCCCGATCTCCAGTCCGCCGAAGTCCTGGGGCAGCTTGCCGGTATGGTTTCCATGCCCCTGGTGGCAGACATTCATTTTGATTATAACATAGCCCTGCGTTGCATGGACTTTCCCATTGCCAAAATCCGTATTAATCCCGGCAATATAGGCGGCCGGGACAAGGTGCGGCAGGTATTGGAAAAAGCCGCCAAAAAGGGCATCCCCCTGCGTATTGGGGTAAATGCCGGGAGTCTTCCCCTGGACCTTCGCGAGGCCGTTGATAAGGGGGACCTCGACAATGCCGAAGCTCTGGTGCAGGCCGCCCAGCGGGAATTGGCCATTTTTAAGGAATTTGACTTTAACGCCGTCCTCGTATCAATGAAAGCCTCGGGAATTGCCGATACTGTAAGGGCGAACCGTATGCTCGCCGGCAGAACTGACGCGCCCCTGCACATCGGGGTTACCGAGGCGGGACCGCTGGTAGCCGGGGTTGCCCGGAACACCGCCGCCCTGCTGCATCTGCTGACCGGGGGAATCGGCGACACCCTGCGGGTATCCCTCTCGGACACCATGGAAAATGAAGTTATCGCCGGGCGGGAGATACTGGGCGCAGCAGCGGAGCTGATGACGGCCGCGGAGTTGACGGGGACTGAGGCTTCGGCAAAGCGGCTGCGCCGAAACGGGGTGACCATCGTGTCCTGTCCCCGCTGCGGCAGGCACGGGTTTGATACCCACGGCTTTACCGCCCGCTGGATGCCGGTGCTCTACGGGCTGGATAAAAACATTACCGTGGCGGTGATGGGCTGTGCGGTGAACGGCCCCGGTGAAAGCCGGCACGCAGACCTGGGAATTACCGGCGCGGGAAACAAGGTGCTGATCTTTCGCCGGGGAAAGGTGATACGGACCATTGATGCGGCGGAAGAGGACCTGTCCGCTGCTGGGGATGTGTCCGCAGTTGGGGACGTGTCCGCAGTTGCGGACATGGCTTTTGCGGAAGAACTGGAAAAAATGTAAAATGAAAAAGACGGCGGCGAAATTTTTTTTTATTTTTTTTCTCCTCATTTCTTACCAATTGGCGGCCCAGCAGTTAAGCCGGCAGCAGGCGCCCTGGTGGTTTTCTCTGGAACAGGGGAAACTGCTTTTTCGCAGCGGCGAGTATGGCGATGCCCTGGTAGCTTTTGAAGAAGCCCGGCGGGTGCGCAGCGCCGTCTATTCCCGGATGGAGCAGGATTTTATCGAGCTTCTTTCCATCAGCGAAGTCCGGCGGCTGGGGGATTCGCTGGAGCTGATTGAAAAATATATTTCCGATGGATATCAGGTAAGGGCGGCGGCGGCGCTGGCGGAGCTTTATTACCGGGTCCCCAGGGCGGCGCTGGCGAATTCGGGCCGCCGGGTTTTGTCGGAGTTGAACCGCCTGAAAGATTATCCCGAGGCTGAATACTGGATTGGCGAAGTTTATCGCCTTGACGGGGAGCTGGCCGTGGCCCTGAAACAGTATGAAAAGGCCTACGAGCTGCGATCCCTTCTGGAGACCCCCGGTTTTGATGTGGAAATTCTCTATAAAATCGTTGATATACACCGCCAGCGGCAGGAATATCCTGAAATGGAAAAAAGGGCCCTTGAAATTCTGGAACGGGATTCCCTTTGGTCAGGCGATCCCGAAGGCGCTCTCCGTCATGCCATGATCCAGAATCTGAAAAATGACGGGTTCGTCCGTTTTTTGACTATTTACCGGTATAATAATCCGGTAGTCGAACGGGCCCACCGGCTTTTGGGGCTTTTCTACTATGCCTCGGGCCGCCACTACCAGGCACAGGAACATCTGGCCTTTGCCTTTATGATTCAGAACACCGTTTTGATCGACGAAGTTATCCGCAAGCGGTATGATTATTCTTTTACCGGCCTCAATGGCCTTATGGCAGAGCTTAACGACAGGCCGGAACTTTTGTCATATATGGAAGATGTTGATTATTATAAAACCATCTATTATTTTGCCGATTCACTTTACGGGGCCGGTAATACCCTGCCTGCCCGGCAGTTCTGGACTTTCCTCGGTTCCCGCGGCCAGGCCCGGGAATGGCGGGGCAGGGCCCAGGGCCAGCTTGCAAATCCCCTCGTTTCTTCCCCCGCGGTAAAGGTTCTGGAAATCCCATAAAATTTGGTGTATCATTCTTTATAAGGGGATAGCCATGCAGGTGTTTAAAAAAGATGAACAGCGGCTGATTGAAGATATTGAAGCCTACCTCGACTCAAAAGCCATTGACGAAGGCAAAATGGTCAGGGCACGGTTTGATTGTCTTCAAAAATTCGTCGAAGCTATTTCCCAATACCCTGCAATACGGGAGACCCAGATCCTTCGGGGCGAACAGCGGGATGAGGCAAAATTGCTGGAATCCCTCTGTTCCTTTGCGGCATCTTCCCGGCTGCTCCACATCCCCGCCCGGGTAGTGGCGGTCCGAAGTTTTCTGGTGGCGAAATTTCAGGCCTTTTCTTTTCTGGCCATGCTGGTCCGGGAAATAGATGAATTTTACCCCCCCCTGCGGACCATGATGCTTTCGGTGATCTGTACCCTTATGGCGGAGGAGGTGTATTTTTCCTGTCTGGATGATCCTTCTTTCCCCCGCGATACTAAGACTATCCTGGCCAACGATCTCCTTTCGCTTTGGGACTCAGGCACCGATCTCCAGTCGGTCCGCCATCTGCCTGCCCTGGAATCCCTCTGGTTTGCCCGTGATGCGGCTCCTCCCAGTTTTGGCACCATGGACGGCGCCAGCGAGCTGCTCAGGATCACCATCGAGATGGAAGAAGACTGGCGGGATTTTCTGGTGAACCAGTCGGCGGATAATGAAACCCGCTGGGCTTTGGAGGAATTTCTTTTTGGCCTTTCCCACGAGGAAATTCAGGATGTGCGGATCCGGCTCCGGCGTTTTGGCATCACTGCGGTGGGCGCCGACGAGGTCCGTTCCTACCTGGGGAGCCGACCCGCTTATCAGGCGGTGCGGGGCACCGATCCCCGATCTATTTACGATTTTTATGTTGATCGCCGGGATACGGCGGTTTTCCGCAAAAAGATTTCTGCGGCGGGCCCCCAAAAAACACTGGAAGAAATTTACCTAAAATACCGTATCACCCAAGAGTAAATCACGCATACTGTTGGGTCTCGGTCGAAACATATTCCAGTTTGATGCCCGCCGCCTTAAACAGGGCTTCCGAATCATCCGCATCCTGATAACGGCGCTGGCAGACAACCCGCACTATACCGCAGTTGATGATCAGCATGGCGCAGGTTCTGCAGGGGGTCATCCGGCAGTAAAGGGTGGAACCGGCTATGGCAATTCCCCGCTTGGCCGCCTGGCAAATGGCGTTTTGTTCCGCGTGAACGGTCCTGACGCAGTGGGTGGTGGTGCTGCCATCTTCGTGGATCATCTGTTTGAACTGATGCCCCACTTCGTCGCAGTGGGGCAGGCCCGCCGGGGCGCCCACATACCCGGTAACGAGGATCTGGTTTTCCCGGGCGATGACGCAGCCCGAACGGCCCCGGTCGCAGGTGGCCCGTTTGGAAATGGCGTCGCAGACTTCCATGAAATATTCATCCCAGCTTGGCCTTGAGTATGCAGTTTCCGCCATATCATCCCCCCTCTCCATCATTATACTGATTTTAGCAATTCTGTGTAGTATCGCGGCTCGATCCGGTCGCCGGCGATTCCGGTTTTTTCGAGGAAGTCCAAAAGGCGGCTGCGGGCTTTGGCGACCGTTTCGGGATCGCTATCCATGGCCAAAATTTCCAGCTCGATAAACCAGCCAAGGCCCTCCACATGGGAAAGCTCTATCGAAAGATCCTCTTTTTTCCAGCTCCAGCCTTTTTTCTTCTTGGATGCCCCCGGTACCAGAGCCAGCCGGGAAAGCATATCCTCAAAAGCTTCCCGGTCTGAAACCAGAAATTCCCGTTCATCGTTGACTTCGATGCCGTCCCGGACTTCCTTTACCTTGTAGGTAACCAGGAGCTGTTCATCCTCATTGTTCCGGATTACGCGCCTTAACCGTATACCCGATGGCGGGAGGGAAAATCCGGCGGGGGAGGCGTTCGGTGCTCTGCACAGGGGGCCCCAGTAAACATCGTCTTTTTGATAGGCAAAATCGAATTCCGCCAGATCATCAAGGCGTTTTTTAAGGGCCTCGGGGTCCGTTACCCAGGCTTTTAGCTCAATTTCAATGGCCATAGGGGTATCATACCAATTTTTTTGTGGAAAATCATCAGAAAAGTTGTATTTTGTTATGATAATCTTTTTACCTTGAGGGTAAACACTTGCTATTTGGCTGATACCGGGCTATATAATTTATGTACGTGGTTATTTTGCAAATAGCCCTTATAAAAAGGATGGGTTTTACCGATAATGTACCAATATGAATTTTCGGCATGGTTTGATCTGCATTATCTTAATAACCCTGGCAGCGGAGCTTTGCGCGGAGGATGTTCATATTGTGGCGAAGGGGGAGACG
The DNA here is from genome assembly GCA_025997615.1 of Spirochaetia bacterium. Lineage (GTDB taxonomy): Bacteria > Spirochaetota > Spirochaetia > Treponematales > Breznakiellaceae > BNUV01. The sequence continues at coordinate 15,419 of BNUV01000012.1, read as the reverse complement.
GTCTATGCGATAGCCCGGAGCTACGGCGTTACGGTTGATGAGCTGGTACGACATAACAATATCAGTGATCCCAATCATTTGGTTGCGGGACGGCGGTTGAGGATACCGGGAAATTCTGCCTTTATTGAGTATAAGGCTGTGCGGGGGGATAATCTGACGAGCATTGCCCGGCGTTTTGGTATTACGCTGCAGTCCCTCCTTAATGCCAATGCTCTTTCAATGAATTATATGCTGAGGGAGGGGGATATACTCAGGATTCCCCAGCAGGGAGCGGCGGCAACGGAACAGTTGACTGCGCCGGCCATTCCGCCGGTACCTTCAGTGCCGCTAACGCCCGCTGTTCCCCTGGCGCCTTTGGTGGAGCCCCGGCCCACGGCTGGTCAGCCGGTAAGTCCTTCGGTACGGTGGCCGGTGGCCGCCCGGGAAGTAATCTACATGACCGGCAAATTGTCCGGGGTGGTTTTAGTGGGAGAAAAGACGGAGAGCGTAAAAAGCCTGACGGAGGGAACGGTGGTATCCGCCGGGCCGTACCGGGGTTTCGGCAGAGTAGTGATAGTGCAGGTGGCAGGAGGTTATTTATACGTATACGGTGGCTGTGAAAGTCTATCGGTAAAGGAAGGGGACAAGGTACGGTCCGGAACCGAACTGGGCAGATTGGGACTTGATGCAGTTTCCGGGAAACCAGAGTTGTTTTTCCTTGTTTACCGGAGCAATGTACCTGTTGACCCTGCCATAGCTCCGAGGACTTAAATCCCCCCGAAGAGCCCTGCCGGATATTCCGCCGCAAGCGGGATTATTAAATGTAAAAAACAAAAACCTTAATAGAGGTGGGAACAATATATGTCAAAATTGATGAACACGGGGACGGAAAAGAGCCGGGTGAAAAAACGGTCCCCCAAGACTTACAGCACAAAAAATCCCAAAAAAACAAAACCTGTGCGGGAAACAGACCCGCTGGCGCTTTACTTCAAACAGATTTCAAAATTCCCCCTCCTTTCGGTCCATGATGAACAGGCCATCGGAGAACAGATCGTCACGCTGCGAAAAGAAATCGAAGATTTGGATAACTCATACAGTGAAAAAGAGCATGGCGCCGCCTATAAAAAAGAACGGGCCCTGTTGGATAATTCCCTTTTGAATCATAAAAACAGGATGATCAATTCCAACCTGCGGCTGGTGGTTTCCATCGCCAAAAACTACCAGCACCGGGGACTATCCCTTTTGGATCTTATTGACGAGGGTAATATCGGCCTTATCGAGGCGGTGGAACGTTTTGATTATACCAGGGGCTGCCGTTTTTCAACCTACGGCACCTGGTGGATCCGGCAGGCTATCATCAAAAGTATCGCCGACAAAGGCCGGGTGATCCGCATCCCCATCCACATGCTCAACACCATAAAAAAATGCTACTTCGTGGCGAAACAGCTCACCCAGGATCTGGGCAGGGACCCCAGCAACGAAGAGCTTTCCGAATACCTGGGGCTGCCTTTGTCCAAGGTCAAGGAAATCGTCAAACTTTCACAGGAAACTACCAGCCTTGATACCATTGTGGACGACGGTAATTTAACCCGGCTGGCGGACCTTATCAAGGATGAATCCACGGCGGAACCTTTCGAGACGGTTTTTTCCATGACCATTCAGGAGACCATGGGTGATATTCTGATGCAGCTTTCGGAACGGGAAATGAAGATCATCCAGCTTCGTTTCGGCCTTGCCGGCGAGGGCCCCTTAACTTTGGAAGAGACGGGAAAACTTTTGGGCATTACCCGTGAACGGGTCCGTCAAATTCAGGAAAAGGCCACATTCAAGCTCCGCAGCCTCCAGGAACTTAACGAGCTTAAACACTAGGCTCCTAAAACCACGTTGAAAGAATGGGGACATAGGTTACCAGAAGCACCACCGCAAATTGAATCAGCAGGAAGGGAAACACATGGCGGCAGATGCTCATGAACGGTTTTTCAAAACGATAGCTGGCCAAAAATAAATTGAGCCCCACCGGCGGGGTAAGAAAACCCACTTCCAGATTTATGATAAAAATGATGCCAAGGTGAACCGGGTCTATGCCGTATACATGGCCCAGCGGCACGATAAGGGGGAGGACCACGAGGATTGCGGAAAAAATATCCATGAGGCAGCCGACCACCAGGAGCGCTAAATTGAGCAGCAGCAGGAAAACATATTTTGACGAGATGGTTTCCTGCATCCAGAAGGCAAAATTTTCAGGGATCTGTGAATCGATAATAGCGTAGGAAAGGGCCTTTGCCATGGCAAGAATCGCCAGAACGCCGCCCATGATAGGCACCGCCTTAACAAAAACCCCGCCTATACCGGAAATTTTTATATCCCGGTGTATGAGCACTTCTACGATAAATACATAGATCACCGACACGGCGCTTACTTCCAAAAGCGAGAGAAAACCGGAAAAATATCCGGCTATAAGAACCAGGGGCAGAAGCACTTCCAGGGCAGATTCACGAAGGGCCATTACAGCTTTTTTCGGCTCAAACTTTTCTACGGGGATTTTTATTTTAATCGACGAGCCTATGCCGAAAATTATCATCGACAGCACTAAAATGACGCCGGGGATAAGGGCCCCCAGAAAAAAATGGATGATGCTGTAATTTACCGAGAGGCCCATAAAGTGAAGTATTGAATTGGTGGTGGCTCCCACGAGAATTATGGGAAGGCTCGGCGGAAAAAGAAGCCCTACGCCGCCCACGGAGGTGAGGAGGCCGATGGAAAATCCTTCGGGGTACTTTGATTTTTCCGCCAGAATCGTAAAAAGTAAGCCTCCCAGGGCTAAAATGGTAACCCCCGATGCGCCGGTAAATGAAGTAAAAAAGGTACAGATAATTACGGTGGCGATGATCATGCCGCCGGGCAGCCAGGCAAAAAAACTTCGGAACAGATGGACGAGCCGTTCGCCGGCCCTGCTTTCCGAAAGAAAAAATCCGGTCAGGGTAAAAAGGGGAATGGCGATAAGATCCGGTTCGGTGAGGGCCGAGTAAATTTGGATGGATGCGCTTTCCGGTTCCCCCCCCGAAGCCTGAAGCATGATCATGGCGATGCCCCCGATGACGGTAAAGACGGGCGTGCCGAACAGGGCCGTAATAATGAGGAGCAGGATCACCGGAAGGCGGATGTAAAAAGCGGCGACATAAAGAAAATCAACCATGGAATAAAAAGGTTCCGGCGGATCAAAGCCCCAGATAAGTTTTGCAATGGCGGGGAAGGCGCAGATAGAGCCTGCCAGAATTGAAAAAAGCGAAAAGATTTTTTTCTCTTTTTGTTGATTCCGCAGGGCAAAACGAAACGCCATGACTGCATACCCCAAAGGCATGGCAGCGGCAAAAACCCGGTCGGGAAGAAAACCTATCATCCTCCCCGAAAGGCCGTATTTGATAAAAGATGCGGAATCCCAGGCCAGAATAACCGCTATGAAAATGGAAACCTGATTACTGAGGAAAGATAAAATATCGGTGATTTTTTTATTTTTTACATATTGAACAATGGTGATGGAAATATGGTCTCCCGATCCGGTGGTTGTCATGGCGGCAAAGAGGCCCAGCACCAGAAAGAGGTGGCTCATGACGGCCTTGGAGTCCGGAATAACGCCCTGAAATTGCCGGAGCAGGATTTCCGCCACGGGGATGAGGGCCAATAGACCCATGGCGCCGTAACAGATCCCCCGTTCAATCAGCGAAAGGATTTTTTTTGGCGCCCTTGTTTCCATCTTCTTTACCTGTTCCGGTATGCGGTAAGAACATCGTTGATTTTTTGATAGACATCACGATCGAAGGTGGTTCCCAAAAGAGGAGGCAGCGCCCGTTCTATTTCCGCCCGCCACAGTTCCTCGTTGGCGGCAGTGGGCCTGTTTACGATAAGGCCTCCCCGGACCATGGACTGTATAGCGTTAGTGTTGTTTTGCGTCACGGAGGCGTCAAAATTCTGGGCGATACGCCGGGTGGTACTTAAAATCGCCTGCTGGCTGGCAGGACTGATCTTGTTCCAGGTAACGCGGTTCATCACAATAGCGCCCATGGCCGGAGCAATCGGCATACTCATCATATTCTTCAATGACTGATGAAGCTGAAAAGCAGCCACTGCGGCGGGGTTATTGTAGATGGAATTTATGGCGCCGGAAACTACCTTTGTTCCAGTATCAGTTATTTCCGTTTCTACCATTTGAAAGCCCATGGTTTTAAAGACTGTGTTAAGGTCTTTGGTTTCGGCGTTGGTGGCGATCTTCATTCTTCTAAGGTCATTGGGCACCATAACCGGATCTTTGGAAAACACATTGACCCAGCCCACCTTTGACCAGGCGATAATAACATAATCGGTTTTGTTTACCTGGGCATCCATCTGGGGCAATATTTCTTTTAAGACCGCATCCAGTTCCGCATCATCCCTGATAAGAAAAGGCACACTCAGCGTCATTATCGGGGGATAAATGGTAGAAATACCGAAGGATGTAAAAAGCCCGGTCTGAATATTATTGCTGGAAAGGGAAGTGATCATTTTCCCCTCGCCCCCTTCCTGCCCGTTGTGGAGGATCCGGGGCCGCACTTCCCCGTTGGTAATCCTCGACCATTCTGCGCCGATCTGATCCAGGGTCTTACCCCAGGGCGAATCCCGGGGCAGGGGAGAGGCGATTTTAACCTCGATGGTATTCCGCGAACCGCCGCCCCGCTGCGCAAAAATATTTACGGGATAAAGGGCTATAAGAAAAACAACCACACTTAAAATTGCACTTCGCTTAATACTCATACAGCAACACTCCTTTAATAATCGTAATAATCCGGCGCGGGAAGAAAAGAAAAATAAAGATATGCCGTATCCAAAAGGAACCGGGCCTTCCGCTGGTTAATTATATTTTCCAGCCGCATAGCAGGGTCAGCGTCCACATCCACCGCCAGGGCCTTTTCCAGATTATCCTTAAAAGCATCATAATCACCATCATAATCCTGGGTGGGAACGCACAGAGACTGGGCATAAGAAACGTACAGTCCCGCAGAATTGCCATTGTTTTTTTTCAGGGCTTTTTCAAAATGGTCCTCTGCCAGTTTCCTGTTTCCCCCCAGCACTTCGGGCAGGGATGCGTAAAAAAGCACGAAGAAACTGTCCAGGGTTGCACCGCCAAAATCGGGGTCCAGCTCGTAGGCCCGTTTTATCATGGCGCTTAATTCGGGGATCCGTGCGCCGAGGTCAAAATCAAATACGTTGGCGGAATAGGCGGAAAGCCCCCCGGCTACGGTCCAGTACAAAAGGCCCGTATCATCCTTTTTACATTTTTTAAGGATCTTTTCCAGGCTGCCATCCTGGACCCGGGCGGCGCCGAAGCCGGGGTATTTTTTTTCCAGCGCCGAGTAGAGTATGTCGGTTCCCCGCACATACAGCTTTTTCGCCCGTTCCATTGCTTTATCCCGTTCTTCCCAAGCCTCAGGGGGCAGCATATCCGCCGGGCCCTGAACGTAGATATTGGCATACATGATAAAAAGGGAGCCCGTGGTAAGGAGCAGCCCCTGATGGTTCGGATTTTCCGCCAGGAGGGACTCGTACATTTTGATAGCAAAGGGGAGGGCGTCCCCCACCAACTGCGGGTCCGTATCACCGGTAAAAACATCGCTGGAACCTTCCCCGGTCAGGGCATTGGAAACGGCATTGATGGCCATTTTGTTGATGGAACAGGAAAGACCCACAAGGCCAAAAACGATGGGGAGAAGCAAAAAAAGGATGCGTTTTTTCAACATTTTATCCATGCCTTAGTGTATCATAAATTGGGTAAGATAGTGTAGCTGAATTTTGCCGTGGCGGAGGGGCTTATGGCAGCATGGTTATCCGCCTCCACTACCATACCCCGGGACAGAGAGTCGATGGAGAGGGGATCTCCCTGACCGCTTGACTGGGCTGTAAAGGGCCGGTCGTAGGCGGCGACCAGAATGTATTCTTCCCCGAAAGGCGGCCCCATACGGTACCGGGTATTGTCGGGGATACGCCGGGTTTCTCCCCCACGGATGAAGTTATTGTCCTTTGCGGCGGTGGGGTATATCACCTGGGCCATGCCGTTTACATCAATCTGAACCACACGGAAGTAACAATCCCGGGCCGAATAAATCCGCATACTCATATATTCGCCGTTATAGTACGCGCCGTCAAGTTTATCGGGACTTACGGTGAAGGCCCACTTGTTATTTTTACCCGCATAAGGATCAATCGCTTTTTGCTTGGCCTCAAATTCGGCTTTGCTAATCACCGCCTGATCTTTTTGCGGCAGCAGGGAGAGCTTGCGGCGTTCAAGTTCCGCGGCGGGAATGATAAATTGTGATGACGCCAGCACTACTTTGTTCGTTCCGGTGGAAACCAGCCGCACCGAAACCTCCGCATCCCTGTCCAGGGGCGAGAAATTCCCCAGCACCACCGCCTGAATGGAATTGTCCGTCACCGGCGTTTCCACTGTCAGCCCCCGGCTTGCCACTGCAAAATCGGCACTCTCGTTGTCGCTGGCCACCTGGAACTTGCTCCGCTGTTTCTGGGCACTGGCGCTAATGCTGTTCTTGAGATATGCCGAAAGGCCGGACACGGTCTGAGTATCGGCGTAGCTGATCCGCCCCACTGCGATAGTGGTCTTTTGATTAACCGAACGGGCCATCTCCGCCACCGCCCGCTCAATCTGGTCATCCAGCGAAATAGTAAGCAGGGCGCTAAGCCGCTCATCGGGCCGTACCGTAAAGACCCGCTGGCTGCTGGCGGCCTTTTCCACGTCCGTGGCATAGAGCACCATGCGGTACTCGCTGCCCATGGCCTTCATTTGACCATAGACAATCACATCGGCGCCGTATTGCCGGGTGATAGAAACGGCAAGCGCATCATCTACCTTGCCTGATTCCAGTTGGTATTTTATCTCATCATCAATACGATCCAGGTTCCGGCGGTCCACCATAACAAACTTTCCCGTGCCCTCAAAACGGTTCCACAGCTCCCCGAACACATAGTCAGAAAGGCCGCCGGTTTCCGCCTCAAATGAAACAATGGCGAGCTTGACGCTATCCGGCAGCCGCCCGCTCAGGTAAGATGCGGCCTCGCTGATAGCTGCATCCAGGGTGATGCTATTTTCGGAATATACGGGGACCTGCACTGCGCCCTGGGGTGTGCCGGACGCGCAGGAAAACAGCATAAACACGGCCAGCAATAAACCTGTAATTCCTGTAAGCTTTTTCATTACATCCCCTTCATAGCAGGAAATTATCCGGGTAATTGCCGGAACCGGCGATCCGGCCAACCTTTTATCAATATATTGACAGGCGGGGATAGTGTCAACGATAGGAAGGATAGAAGCTCTACTTCTTCTCCACACACTGTATAAAGATTTCCATACAGACCCGGGCATCGTCTTCGGCACGGTGGGCGTCTTTGGTGTCGATCTTGAGGAAGGCCGCCAGTCCGCCCAGCTTGTAGGAGGAGAGGCCGGGGAAAAGGCGGCGGGCCATGAGCAGGGTGTCGGCGATTTTGTGGGGGAGGGCGGGATACGGCGGCGTCCAGGGGGCAGCCCCTTCGGCATCGTTCTCCGGACCGTCAAAAAAACCGCTCTGGGCGGGGCTGGCTTTCCGGCCCTTTTCATAAAGGCTCTTGAGGTTTTCGTTGATAAAGCCGCAGTCAAAAGGGGCGTTGTGGGCCGCCAGGATCGTGTTCCCGATAAAACGGATAAAGTCCGGCAGCACCCGGTCAATGGGCGGTTTCCCGGCGAGCATTTCATCGGTGATCTTGTTTACCCGGCCGGCTTCGGGGGGCATGGGAATTCCCGGATCAATCAAAACGGAAAAACGGCTGATGATGCCCCGGTGGTCAAACTTTACCGCCCCCAACTCCACAATCCGGTGCAGCTTGGGGTCAAGCCCGGTGGTCTCGATATCAAAGGCGGTAAAGGCCGCGCCTTCGCGGTAAGCGTCCATAGCCCAATCGTAAGAATCCATCTCAACCGCCATCGCCCGTATCAATCACCAATGACTGTCATCTATCGATGACTTGGCGGATGTCCTTTTTGATGGCCGCAAGTTTCCGGCCCGCTTCAGCCCGGGCTGCTTCAAGACCGCCTGAGGCATCGGCGCGGCAACTGGCGTAAAACTTGATCTTCGGTTCCGTGCCGCTGGGCCGGGCGCTGACCACGGTGCCGTCCGCCAGGTAGAACTGGAGTACGTCGCTGGGGGGAAGGCCGTCCGCTCCTTTTTCCAGGTCCCGCACCCGTGAAACCGTGATGCCGCCTAAGGTTTTGGGGGGATTTTTCCGGTATTCTTCCATAATCCCCTTCATGATAGCCGGGCCTTCGGGGCCCTGGAAATATTTCGAGATGCCCGCCTCTTCCCAATAACCGTTGGCGGTGTAGAGATCGTCCAGCCGGTCCAGAAGGCTTTTGCCCTTGCTCCGCCAGTAGAGGGTCATTTCGGCGGTGAGGGCCGCGGCGGAAACGCCGTCTTTGTCCCGGACCTCGGTTTCCACCAGATACCCGTAGCTTTCTTCAGTACCGAACACAAAGCTCTTTGAAGCAACGGCCCCGCCCTTGCCGGAGCCCTGCTCTTCCCACCGGCGCATTACGCTGGCGATCCACTTAAAGCCCGTGAGGCACTCGAAACATTCGGCCCCGTAGGATTCCGCCACCGCCTTTTGCATCCCGGTGGTAACGATGGAATTGACCATGGCGGCGTTTTGGGGAAGCTTTCCCAGCTCTTTCAGGGAGAGGAAGATGTAGTCCGCCAGCAACACCCCCATCTGATTCCCGGTAACCAGGGTATAGCCCCCGGCGGCATTCGGGACGGCAATGCCGAAACGATCCGCATCGGGGTCGGTGGCCATGACCACATCGGCCTTTTCTTTGGTTCCCAGTTTTATGGCCATATCCAGGGCCGCCGCTTCTTCCGGGTTGGGGAAGGACACCGTGGGGAAATCGCCGTTCCCTTCCCGCTGTTCCGGCACGGTGATCACCTTGAGGCCCAGATCGCCTAACACTTTTTCAACGTGCAGGGCGCCGGTACCGTGGAGGGGCGTGTAGACGATCTTTACCTCGCCAGCCTTGGCCTTTATTAAGTCGGGCCGGAAAAGGCGGGACTTCACCATGGCCTGGTAGGGCTCATCAATTTCCTTGTCGATTATCGCCAAAAGCCCCTTGTCCAGCGCTTCTTTTCTTTCCATTTCTTTGATGATGGTTACCGCGTTAACTTCATCAATAATCCCCGTGTCGTGGGGGGAAATGACCTGGGAACCGTCGTTCCAGTAGGCCTTGTAACCGTTGTACTGCGGCGGGTTGTGGCTGGCGGTAACCACGATCCCCGTGTCGGCCCCCAGCCGCCGTATGGCAAAAGACAGTTCCGGGGTGGGCCGCAGACCGGAAAAAAGATACGTCTTGATACCATTGGCGGCAAAGATCAGCGCTGCGGCCTCGGCAAACTCCGCTGAATAATGGCGGCTGTCAAAGGCAATTACCGCCTTGAGCTGTGCCGCCGCCGCCTTCTCCGGAAAGGCTTTCCGGACATAAGCCGCCAGCCCCTGGGTGGCACTTTTGACCACCAGGGTATTCATCCGGTTGTAACCCCCGCCTATGACTCCCCGTAAACCGCCGGTGCCGAATTCCAGGTCCCGGTAGAAACGGTCTTCCAGCTCCTTCCAGTCCTGTTTTGCCAACAGGGCCTCCACTTCCTTGCGGAAACTTTCGTCCCGCTCCTTGGCGATATAATCCTTCGCCCGGGCAATAATATCATTTTGGTCCATACTAACCCCCTGATTATCGATAGTTCCAGTATAACGGACGGGGGGAAAACTGGCAATCATGCTGTTTACATGGAAGAAAACTAAGTCTTAGAGGGCAGTGTCCCAGCGGGGCGGTAGCGGCGGGGTTGTTGATCCCCACGGATTCAGACCAGAGCCAACTCCCTTATTTTGTTGAGCTCCTTCGCCTTCTCCGTCCGCTCTTTCCGTATCTCGTAGTCGTTCTGGATACCTATCCAGAATTCAGCGCTGTTCCCGAAATATTTCGAAAAACGCAGTGCGGTATCCACGCTGATCCTTCTCTTCCCTTTCAGTATTTCCGATATCCTGGTAGCCGGAATGTTAATTTCCTTCGACAGCCTGTAGGCTGAAATTCCCATCGGATTCAGGAATTCCTGTTCCAGTATCTCCCCCGGTAATATCTGCTTAATTTTTCCCATTTTTCCACCTCCTCTAGGGTCAACGCATATGGTGACTGTCACTTTTGGCGGGGAGCGGGACCGGGCTGACAAAAACATTTTGGCCGGCCCTTCGTCCTTATCGAATCTATTCTGTGCAGTTGGGCCTTACGCCATTCTGTGCAGGTTCCGGCGCTTTCGCGCCATGTGGGCGTCATCACCGGAGCAGACCATTTGCCCCTCCGCCGCCACAAGCCAATTACCCACCCCGCAATCTTCCATCACTCCCGTCAACAAAGGCCTAAAACGCGCACACCACAAGGGCTGCGTAGGTGAGTTCTACAGGCGTTTTTGTCAGCCCGGTCTCGCTCCCAAGAGCCTGCTTGCGCAGGGGAGGAGACTGAGCTTGACGAGTGACGAGTGATGGGTAACACCCCTGCGCCTTTCCCTTGATCTTCTTTTAATCAATCTTGAACCGGGACACTTCCCGGACCAGGATGTCGATGTTTTCTTTGTTGTTCCCGCTTATTTCGTTGACCCGGTTGACGGCCACATTGATCTGATCCGCCCCGGTGGCCATTTCGTTCATCCCGTTGGTGATTTCCTGGGTAACCTTTTCCAGGTTTTTGCTTTCCTGGATGACCTCTTTGGAGCCTTCCAGCATTTCCATGGAACCGCCCTTTACCTGCTGGGTAATTTCATTGAGCCGGGCGATGGCCTGCAGGATCTGCTTGCTCCCTTCACCCTGTTCTTCCATGGCATTGCGGATATTCTCCTCCTGATCGGAAACGGTCTTGACGCCTCCGTCTATGGTCTCGAATTTGTTGAGCACATTGTCGGTGGACTTGGAGATCTTGTCGATGGAATCCTTGATCTTCTTCAGTACCGAAGAAATAGTCTTGGACTGCTCCCCGGAGGATTCGGCAAGCTTCCTGATCTCATCGGCCACCACGGCGAAACCCTTTCCCGCTTCCCCTGCATGGGCGGCTTCAATGGCGGCGTTCATGGAAAGGAGGTTGGTCTGGCTGGCGATGTTTTCCATCACCGAGTTGATCTCCAAAAGCCCCTCCGATTCCCGGGCGATCTCCTGAATATCGGCGGACACTTCCTGCAAGCCCGAGCGGCCCACTTCGGAAGATTCCGAAAGGGCCTTGACGTTATCCACGTTTTTGATCAGGGTCTGGGTTACCGACTGGATGTTGGCCAGCATCTCCTCAATGGCCGAGGATGATTGGGATACGCTGGAGGTCTGGTTCTCGATATGGCCGTTCAGTTTGTCGATGTTGACGGTGATCTGCTCCATGGTAGCGTTGGTCTCGGTAACGCTGGCGCTCTGGTTGATTACCCGGCCTTTGATGCTCTGGATATTGGCGGTGATCTCGTTGATGGCCGCCGCAGTCTCGGTCATGTTGGATGCCAGTTCGTTGCCGATGTCGAACAGGGTTATCGCCTTCTGTTTAATGATAATGACCAGGTTCTTGATCTTCTCCAGAGTCAGGTTAAAATAATGGGCCATATCGGCAATTTCGTCATTGCCGTGCTCGGTAATGGTTTTTGTCAAATCCCCCTCGCCCTCGGAAATATCCTTCAGGGTCAGGGCCACGTTAACCACGGGCTTTATCGAAAAGCTGATAATAAAGAAGATGATTACCGAGGCGACGATCACCATGGATACCCCGAGGAAGGCGGTGAAGTACCGCATACTGTATACCGTCGCCAGAACCGTACTCATCGGCGCCACGGCGAAGGTTGTCCAGGCGGTTTTGCTGTCGCCGGTATAGAAGGGGAAATCCACCAGGATATTCCCGTTGTATTCGATCTGGTGGTAGGTGCCGGTTTTGAGGGAATCTTCCACCTGCAACATGCCTTCGGTCCCCAGGACCTCCGTGCCGACATCGTGAAAGTTCTTGCCGACCCTGTCACGGATGGGATGGGCGACTATGAAGCCGTTGTTGGCATACAGCGCCGCATAGCCGTCTCCGTAGGGTTTCTCCTTTTCAATCATCTGCTGTACAGGGGACATATCCACCCCCACGCCCACATAACCAAGGACGGCCCCGGTGGCCTCGTCTTCAATCGGGGATGTCATCAGAACAAACACGATATCCTTCCCCATGTGCTTGAAGGGATAGATGGGATCGCTCACCGTTTCCGCCTTGTCATTGGCGGCGATGGCGGCAATGCAGCGGTTGTATTCCGGGGGGTTCCAGGTTGAAAAATCGTGGTATTCAATGGGGCCCGTTTCACGGGTATAGATGGTACTGTAGACCGGGTTTCCGCTGTCAATGATACCGGGCTTCCACACCGAGTAGATCCCTATCATGTCGGGGTTCGATTCCAGGGTGCTGCGCAGGGCCATGTCAAAGTAGGTCCGCCGCGAGTTTTCGTCCAGATCCTTATAGCCGTTGAACACATTGGACAGGGTATCGATGGCATCCATGGACAGCTCAAACTGCTGCTGCATACGGATGGACAGGGCCGTGCTCATGTTCTTCATATTGTCAAAAGCCTCGGTGGTCATTAATCTTCGGGACTGGCCCAACAGGATGACAGACACCGTGGCAACCACCGCCACCATCAGCACAGCGATAATTAAAGTCAAACGATAACGCAATTTCATAAAAAACTCCATTTTTGAAAGATTATCCTTAATTATAGCATAAATTATCAAGGCTGTATACCTAATCGTCAAAAAAATCCCGGGTCTAAAAGTGCCCCTTGTCATGCTGATGGACTTTTCGGTATGATTAAGGGGTAATTTACTTTAAACGAGGGAGGCTTTATGACAATAGCTGAGATGCTTGAGCAAAGCGGGGTTTTGACCTTGCTGGGGATGGGAATTGTCTTTAGTTTTTTGGTTATCTTGATCATTTCGGTAACGGCAGTGGGTAAGATTATCCATGCCCTGGGGTTGGACAAGGACGTTGCCGCTCCTCTGCCGGCCCGGGGACCTGCGGCTTCGGGGGGGAATGCCGCCGTCGGCGGGGCCGCTATAACCGCCGCTATAAGCGCTGCGGTAACTGAATATCAGAAGAAGGAAGGGAAAAATGCCTAAAGTTAAACTTACCGATTTGGTGCTGCGGGACGCCCACCAATCACTCTTTGCCACCCGTATGGTTACGGCGGATATGCTGCCCATTGCGGATAAGCTCGACAAGGTGGGCTTTTTTGCCCTGGAAGCCTGGGGAGGGGCTACGTTCGACTCCTGTATCCGTTTTTTGAACGAAGATCCCTGGGAGCGGCTCAAGAAATTGAAAAAAGCCCTGCCCAATACCCCCATCATGATGCTCCTGCGGGGCCAAAACCTCCTGGGTTACCGGCACTATGCCGACGATGTGGTGGCTAAATTCGTGGAATACGCCGCCAAAGACGGGGTGGACATCTTCCGTATCTTCGATGCGGTGAACGATCCCCGGAACTTCAAGGCCGCCACCGACGCCGCCAAAAAGACAGGCAAGCACATTCAGGCGGCCATCTCCTATGCGGTAACTCCCTTCCATACTATCGAAAAGTACGCGGATCTGGCCAAACAGTATGCCGACATCGGCGTGGACTCAATCTGTATCAAGGATATGTCCGGCCTCCTCAAGCCCTACGAAGGCTACGATCTGGTAAAAGCCATCAAAAAAGTGACGGACCTCCCGGTGGAGATCCACACCCACGCCACCACGGGTATGTCCGTGGCCGCTCTGATCAAATGCGCCGAGGCTGGTGCGGAGATCCTGGATACCGCCATTTCCTCTATGGCCATGGGCACGAGCCACAGCCCCACGGAGACTATGGTAGAGATTTTCCGGGGCACCGAGTACGACACGGGCCTGGACATCAAAATACTTTTGGAAATTGCCGCCTATTTCCGGGAAGTGCGGAAGAGCTACAAAAAGTTCGAGTCCAGCTTCCTCGGGGCGGATACCCGCATTTTGGCGAGCCAGGTTCCCGGCGGTATGCTTTCCAACCTGGAAAGCCAGCTCAAGGAGCAGGGCGCATCCGACAAGATCGACGAAGTGCTGAAGGAAATTGCCGTAGTCCAGAAGGATTCCGGCTATCCGCCCCTGGTTACGCCCACGAGCCAGATTGTGGGCACCCAGGCGGTGTTTAACGTGCTCTTTGGCCGGTATAACCGGCTTTCCGGCGAGTTCCAGGACCTTTTGGCGGGTAAATACGGCGCCTGTCCGGCTCCCAAAAACGTTGAAGTGGTGAAAAAGGCCCTTGAAGCCCTTAAAATGGAAAAAGAAATCACCCATCGGCCTGCAGACGACATCAAGCCCGAATACGCCAAGCTGGAAGATGAGGCTAAAAAGCTTCTGGGGACCGATACGGTTTCCGTGGAAGATGTTCTCACCTATGCGATGTTCCCCAAAGTGGCCCCGGACTTCTTCAAGAAACGGTCCCAGGGTCCGGTGGTCTTCAAGCCCGAGGCCGATGCCCCGGCTTCGGCTCCTGCAGCATCTGCACCCGGACAGGCGGCCCGTTATTCAGTGAATGTGAACGGCGCCAACTATAACGTGGTGGTGGCCCCTGCCGGAACCGTAGCGGTTACCCCCGCTCCGGGCGGTGCTCCGGCCGCTGGCGGTGCGGCTGCCCCGGTCGGCGGCGCAAGCGGTGGTGGTGTAACTGTCCCCGCCCCGGTAGCCGGTACCATCCTCCGCTATGCAGTGAGCGAAGGCGCTGAAGTCGCCTCCGGGACTACGATGCTGATCATCGAATCCATGAAGATGGAGCTGGAGATCAAGGCCACATCCGCCGGGAAGATCCATTTCCTGGTTCCTGCCGGGACCCAGGTCGCGGCACAGCAGCCCGTGGCCGAAATCGGCGGAGGGGCGGCTCCTGTGGCTGCTGCCCCCGTGCCGGAGGCCGCTCCTGCAGCAGCTCCCGTAGCCGCAGCGCCATCCGGCGGCGGTACTGTGTTACCCGCTCCGGTAGCCGGCACCATCCTCCGCTATGCGGTGAACGAAGGCGCGGCGGTGCAGAAAGGCGACACGGTGATCATCATTGAGTCCATGAAAATGGAGCTGGAAATCAAGGCCACGGCGGCCGGAACGGTGCATTTCCTCGTGGCCGCCGGAACCCAGGTCGCCTCGCAGCAGCCCATAGCGGAAATCGGGTGAGGGAGATAGAAATGTTGAACACTAAAAAAGATCCGGTATTTATTACCAAAATATGTCTGCTCATCCTGGTGGGCGCCTTTGCGATTTCCTTTATCGGCACCGCCTTTAGTCCCCGGGCTCAGGCCCAGACCGCCGATTACTCGTCGGATGGGCCCTC